>JAUNJT010000077.1 GCA_030533105.1 Eggerthellaceae bacterium | reverse complement strand
GCACCGGGGATGAACACAAGGCCGCCGACAAGCGCGTTCTCGATCGCGGTCACGTTCACGGAATCGAGAGCGAGCGGACGGCGCACGAACGGGAATGCGAGGGCGAATGCCAAGCGCTTCTCGGAGCATGCGGAAGAGATCCACTTCCCCATCTGAGAATCGATCGAGGCTATGGCCTCATCATCGAGGGCTGGAACCTGCGGTTTGGAGGAAGCGACCTGGGCAGCAGCGTCCTTGAGCTTGCCAAGCAGGCCCGCCTGGGCATCTTGGGGCTCTTCGGGAGCGGGCTGCTCGTCTGAAACCGCCTCTTCCTTCTTTGCGGGAGCGATGATATCGCCTTCGGGAATCGCGAATCCCGCGCTTGCGGCACGCTCGGCAACGGCAGCGCCATCGGCAGCAACCACCATGACGTTGATCTCGGCATCGCGCAGCTTGGCAGCGGCAGGACCGATCTGGTCGCTATCGCCTGCGACGAGGACGACCATGTCGTCCTTCTGCTCGATGGCATGATGCGCGAACTCGAGATACGACAGCGTGATGCGCGCATGCGCGGAAGAGCTCGCGAAAACGCTGCGCACATGGGCGACGAGCTCGGGATGAGCGGTATCGTCCAGGTACACGCTCACCGAGATCGGCTCCTCCTGGGCCTTCTTCACCGAATCGACTGCGTTAAGCAGATTCTTCAGATTCTTGGGATTAACGGGTAGTTGCATATTCAACCTTCTTTCCGCCAGAGGCGCTATGTGACCACACGGAGCCGACTAAGCCGAGCAATACGAAATTCACCAGCATGAACGATGTGCCGTAACTCATAAATGGTAACGGGATGCCCGTGATGGGCATCAAGCCGCAGTCCATACCGATATTCTCGAGTATCTGGAAGAGCAGCATGCCCACGACGCACAACACGATAATCATACCAAAAAGGTCGGGCGAGCCTTTCGCTATCTTCACGCAAATGACGACGAGCGCGGTGTAGAGGCTCAAAAGCACGATGACGCCGACAAAGCCGAGTTCTTCTGCTAAAACGCAGAAGATGAAGTCCGTGGGCGCCTCGGGAAGGAAGTTCAGCGATGCTTGAGTGCCATTGCCCAAACCTTTGCCGAACAATCCACCCGAACCGATGGCGATCTGGGCCTGCTTGAGGTTATAGCCGCTGCCTGAGGTATCCGATTCGGGATTGAGGAACACGAGCAGGCGGTCCCTCTGGTAATTCTTGAGCAAGCGGTATTCGAAATCGCCGCTATCGGTCTGGTATTTCAGAAGCTCGTCCACGCCCAATAGCGCGATGAACAATACGATCATCGCCGCTATGGTCAGAAGGATGTATGACGGTTTCGCACCGCCCACGATGAGCGCGATGCCGCTGATGAACAGATAGACCAGACCCGTGCCGAGGTCGGGCTGCGTCATGATGCATAAGAACGGGATCGCGAGGATGGCAAGCGATTTGAGGTATTCGCGGGGATCGGAGAGCGAGCCGCCGTAGCGGGCGACGACGCTCGCTGCCAGCAAGACGACGGTCACCTTCGCGAATTCGCCCGGTTGCAGCTGCACGCCGAGCTTGATCCACGACTGCGCGCCCTTCGCCTCGACGCCGATGATGGGCAGATGCGGAGATAGGATCAACACGATGTTGATGACCAAGAATACGGTTGTGAGCCCCGCGAGCAATCGATAGTCGAATCTCCAGAGCGCGAGCATGAGGATGAGGCCGAGCACGACGCCGAGAACCTGCTTGGTGAAGCTGTAGTTGTCGTTGTTGCTCACGGCGGAATACACGACGATGAGCCCTAAGCCCGCGAGCAGGACGGTCACGATGAGCAAGGGCACGCAAATCCACGAGAACCTTCCGGTTCTCTTCGTGCCCGCGCGCTTCACCCACTTGCTCGACGCTGCGAACGTATCGATTTGCGGAATATCCGTCATGCAGCCCTTCCCTTTTTAATCCGTACGCGCATAGCCGCCGGAACGATCGATCGGCACGGTCTTGCCCGTGAATCCCGAAATGTAACCAGCCCAGTAATCCTCAGGCCACTCTTCCGCGCCTAAGGCGGCGGCGAGCACTTCCGCGCATATCGGGGAGGCGGTGGCTGCGCCGCCTTCGCCTTCCTCGACGATGCATGCTACAACATAATGGGGATCATCATAGGGACCGTAACATAAGGTCCACGCGAAGTCGTTCTTGCCCGCGACCTCGGCCGTACCGGTTTTGGCAGCGGCATCGACATCGAACTCGTCGAACGCATCGCACAGCGTACCGCCTGTCGTGCGCACGCCGTGAAGCGCATCGCGAAGCTTGTCTAAGAACTCGGGTTCGATATCGGGCTGACTGACGATCTCGGTCTTATGCGTCACGACGACCTCGCCGTTCTCGTTGAGCGCCTCCTTGAACAGATGAGGTTTGACGAGGTTTCCGGTGGCGATGGCACCATATGCCACCGCCATCTGCATCGGCGTGACGAGCACGTAGCCCTGCCCGATGGCCATGTTCGTGAAATCACCGCCGCGCCATGAGGCTTCCTCGGGCACGTTCTTGAAGTACTCGAGCTTCCAGGCGGGAGTCGGGACGCGGCCGTATGCCTCGCCATCCAGATCGATGCCCGTCTGCTGCCCGAAGTTGAATTTCATGATCTCATCTTGGAAGGCGGTCTCCCCTATGGTCGCCTGATTGTCGTAGAAGCATTTCGCGATCTCGTAGAAGACGACGTCGCAGGAATTCACGATGCCACCGTAGAAATCGAGCTCGCCATGGCCTCCATGCTCCCAGCACATCTGGATATCGCCCGATCCGAATCCGTCCCAGTACCCATCGCAATACCATGTCGATTTATCCTTGACGAACCCGTATTTCATGCCCGCGAGACCCGAGAAGGCCTTGAACGTCGATGCGGCGGGGTACGTGCCGGCGATGGCTCGATTCAAAAGCGGGTTATACGTCTCATCCGAAGAATAGATTGCCCAGGTATCCTCGGAAATGCCCCCGATGAATTCCTCGGGCAGGAAATTCGGATAGCTCGCCATCGCGATGATGCCGCCATCGCGCACATCCATGCAGACGATGGCACCGCCCGATCCCGTGCCCTTGCCGATAACGCCTCCAGGGGCGATCGTATCGGCGAGCAGGGCATCGGCGATGTATTGCACGCCCGCCTTGATGGTCAATCTGACATCGGAACCCTTCGTCGGCTGGGTTTCGCTTTCGATCGCAACGACATTGCCTTTCGCGTCGGTCGTGACCTTGCGCTGCCCATGGTCGCCCGCGAGCAGGCGGTCGTAGGTGGACTCGACGCCGCTTTTGCCGACGTTGTCGCCCATCTCGATCTTGCGGCCCGTGGTCGCGACGGCCAGATCGGATTCATCGGCAACGCCGACGTAACCTAAGATATGCGCCGCAAGCGCGCCGTACGGGTATTGCCGCACTGTTCGCGTCTGGGTCGTAACACCGGAAAACGCATCGGCGTGCTCGGCGATGAAGGCGATGTCGCGCATCCGCACATCGCTTGCGACGACGCGCTGCGCCTGGGCACCGCTCGTGGCATCTTGGATGCGCTGGCGGACGATGTTATGGGGAATGCCGAGAATCGCCGAGAGACGATTCACCGTATCGCGATTATCGGCGACATCGGCATCGGCGAGCACCGTCAATGATGAGCGGTTCTGCACCAAAGCGACGCCATCGGCATCGTAGATATAGCCGCGTGGTGCCGGCGTCGACACCGTCGAGAAGCGGTTGGCGTCCGATTGGACCGAGTACTTGGAGGTATCGATGACCTGCATCGTGAACGTCTTTATGGCCAAGGCGCCGAATATCACGGCAGCGAGGCCCTCCATGAAGGTAAGGCGGCTCTTCAACAGATCGGCGGGCTTGCCGACGGGAGCCGCAGCGCTTTCCAAGGCGTTCTCGGTTTGCGTCGAAGAGGAGTTGATGCCCACCGAGTCGATCGAATGCATGCGCCGCTCACTCGGCTGGGCCTTCGGACCATGGGTGCGCGTGTACATCACATAGCCGACGCATGCGGCGACGATGACGACGAGAAGGGCGACGATCGTGGCAATGGTAGCTGCAAGCATGCACCATCACCTACCCGATGATCGGAATGGAATCGGTTTTCGTGGAACCGCGGGGAGCGACGAGACGGGAAATGACCGGATAGGCGAAAGCGGCTATGACCGCATCGTAGAGCGTGCATGGCAGGATGCGATGGATCAGCGCAGCGCCGAAACCATCCCCCGCGCCAGTTAAGAGCATGATTGCACCGTATAGAAGCTCGATGATCAGGAACGAGACGATGATGATGATCATCGCGGTCAACCATGAATCGTTGCTCATGTTCCGAAATACCGCCGAAGCCAGCGCCGTGGCGATGATAAGGCAAAACGCCATGGCCCCCACAGGTCCCGAACCGATCAGGTCGAAGATGAGACCCATCACGAAGGCGAGCACCACGGGGCGCGCAGACGCGCCTCGCAGGGTCGCGCACAGAACGTATACCGCGATGAAATTGGGCATGGCGGAACCTATCGTCATGGCGGGAGCCAAGACGATCTGGAGGATGATCGCCAAGATGATGGCGATGATCCCATGATAGTTGATCTGTCCCCGTATCTCGTCCATGCCGATCCGTTATCCCAAATCATCCGTATCGATGCTTTGGATGACCATGACCTCCTGAAGCGGTCCGAAATCCTCATTCGGCGAGACGATGATGCGGCGCGATGCGACACCTTGCGAGGTGTCGACGCGGACCACGGTGCCGACGATGAGGCCGCGCGCGTAGCTGCCTCCCAAGCCAGACGTCACCAAGGTCTCACCAACCTGCACGTTCACGTTCGCATCCACGTCTTCCAGGTAAAGCACGCCATCGAGGTTGCCGTGCACGACGCCCTCTTGGCGATTGGACTGCAGAAGCACCGCTACGCCGCTCTGAGGGTCATTGAGCAAGCGGACCGTGGAAACGACCGGCGTGACCGCGATGACCTCTCCAACGACGCCTGAGGGCCCCATAACCGTCTGGCCGGCCCTCACCCCTTGGTTCGAACCGACGTTTAAGGTGATGGTTTGGCTCCACGCCTCGGAGCTTCGTCCGATGACGCTCGCGGTAACGCCCTGGATGTTATTGACTTCCGAGAACTTGAGCAAAGCGCTCAGTCGTTCGACCTCGGCGGCATATTCCTTCAGCAGCGCCGCCTGCTCGCGCAGCTCGGCGTTTTGCGCCTTGAGCTCGGATACGGTCTCGGCATCCGCCGACGTGTCGGCGATCAGCGTCGCGACGTTCGACACCCCCGTATCGATGGAGTTACCCACGCGGGAAAACGGCGAGGTGACGACCTTGCACGTGTTCTGGATGGAATGCAGCACGCCCGAATCGCCTTCGCGTGCATAGATGATCGTGCAAAGGAGCGATACCACGAGCAAGGAAATAAGGATGACTCGTGGCGAGCTTAAGCTCACGCTGTTCTTTTGAGGTTTGAGTTCCATGCGAAGAGGAATAATCCTACTTCGAGCGCATCAACGTTTGCTTTAAAGCAGTCGGGGTCTCAAGCACTTTCAAGCAACCGGTGACCACATTCGTCAATGCGGTCTCGCTCGTCCAAACGGGAATTTCCAAACGATTCGTCAGATAACGGTCGAGACCCGAGAGCAACCCGCCGCCGCCTGTGAGCAAGATGCCGTTTTGGATGATATCGCTTGCCAGGTCGGGATTGGTCTTCTTGAAGGTCTCTTTGATGTTCGTGACCATCTCATCGATGGGATCCTCGAGCGCCGCACGGACATCCTCGGACTGGATGGTGACCTCTTTAGGCTGCTCGGTCACGACGTCTTGGCCGGAGATGACCATATCGCGCTCGCGTCCATCAGCGAACGGGAGGATCGAACCGATCTTGATCTTGATGATCTCAGCCGTACGCTCGCCGATCTTGATGCCGAGCAAATCGCGCAGATGCGTTGCAATGGCCTCATCGAGATGGTTGCCGGCAAGGCGCATCGAGGACGACGTCACGATGCCGCCCAACGAGATGACCGCGACTTCGGTGGTGCCACCGCCGATATCGACGACCATGGAGCCCGTGGGATCGGTGACGGGAAGGTCGGCGCCCATGGCGGCGGCCATAGGCTCCTCGATGAGGTACGCCTGACGTGCGCCAGCCTGGATCGCGGCCTCGAACACGGCGCGCTTCTCGACGGAGGTGGCACCGCACGGAATGCAGATGACGATACGGGGCTTCGCCTGCCACGGATACTTGCGC
>JAUNJT010000178.1:827-2042 GCA_030533105.1 Eggerthellaceae bacterium | reverse complement strand
GCCAGGCGATGCCGGCATGCCCCTCATCATCTTCTGGGAGGAGCACCATAGCAGCTCCGATGCGTCTGTCGGTGATGCCGACGCGTAACGTTTCCGCCTCGATGGCGTTGCGGATGATTTCTCTGCTCGGGAAAAGCCCGAGCTTCCATCCCGGTGAGTAACGGTCGTCGGGTATCCGTTCGCATACATCGACATAGAGCTGCCATACGGCCTCGAAGTCTTCGTCGACAGCGATTCGTATCGTATCAAGCAATCGCTCCTCCTTATGTCCGTTGCGGATTCGAGGCCACGCTGGTCGAGGTCGTAAAACTTGCGAAGGTGCCGTCAGGGATGGCAGGGTTCGAGATGCGGTGGGGAAGATTGTTTCCTGCTTCATCTGTTCGCTTGCGCATGGACGTTCGGAACCCCCCGCGTTATATCAGAGCACCGTTCTTGAACGCTTCGATCATCGCATGCCCGAGCGCATAGCCTTCAGGCGCATCGATTTCGTTTCGCGCAATCCAGCCGGCCCAGGCGAGCTCGCAGTCCTGGAGGGTTATCGTCGGATCGCCGTCCAATTCCGCAACGAATCCGAGCATGAGCGATCCGCTGAGCCCCCATGGCTGGCTGGCGTAATAGCGCACGTTTTTAACCTGCAGGCCGCATTCCTCCTTTACCTCGCGTGCAACAGCTTGCTCCGGCGTTTCGCCGACCTCAACGAATCCGGCGACGAGGGCAAGCTTGCGGTAGCCGCCTTGTGCGTAGCGAGTGAGCAACAGATGATCGCCGTTTGTAACGGCCACGATGACAGCCGGCGATATCCTCGGATAGGTAACATGCTCGCATGCCGGGCACACGAGCGCTCGCTCATGCGTAGACGGCTCAAGCGGAGCGCCGCAGCAACCGCAAAAGCGATTGTCGCGATACCATCTCCAGAGGTGCATTCCGGTTGCGATGGCAAAGGCATGGTAATCGTCTTTTCTGGCGATAAGTTCGCGGATGGGGAGGAAGCTGCGCTCAGATGGCCGGTCTGCATCCCCATCGATAAGGAAATAGGAACGTCCGTCGATTGAGAAGAGATAGATGAGCGCGTCTGCTGTGTGGAAATCGCTGCGCTGGGGGAGGGCGATCATCTCGTCGGCCCCGATGGAGGCTGCGGCTTCGCAGTGCCCCGCGCCATCATCTCTGAAACAGAGTACGAGATCGGAGTCGCGCGGATCGGTGAACTTCATCGCG
>JAUNJT010000178.1:0-817 GCA_030533105.1 Eggerthellaceae bacterium | reverse complement strand
CTAACACATGGGGTGCTATATCCTGAAGCATATTCGGTCCTCTCGCTCGTGCGCTCGTGCAAAACCAAAATGCTCTCCTGCTCAACTATAATCAATGGGCGGCAACGAAGAGAGGGTTGCGCGTAGGAAAATTGGGACAGCCCCCAATTTCCTCAATCGGCGTACCATATGATGGGCGAGAATCGAAAGAACGCAGAGGCATCGAAAGGGAGGCATGGAGATGAAAATCGCAGTGTTCAACGGAAGTCCGCGAAAGGAAAACACGTACGCGATGGTGCAGGCGTTTCGCGAGGGAGCGGAAGCTGCTGGCCATGAGGTGGAAGAGTACCATGTCGGCAGGATGAAGATCTCAGGTTGTCTCGGTTGCGAATACTGCCACACCAAAGGCGAGGGCGTCTGCGTTCAGAAGGATGATTTCGAGAAGCTCCTTCCGGCGTACAAAGAGGCAGACGTGGTGGTGTTTGCGTCTCCCATCTACTATTTCACGATGACCGCGCAAATCGAAGCCGCCATCCAGAGGGTGTATTGCATCGGCAAACCGCTCAATGCGAAGAAGATGGTGCTTCTGCTGAGCTCGGGCGCACCAGGGGTCTACGATTCCTCTATCGCGCAGTTCAATGCATACTGCGGCTACTGCGGAATCGAGTTTGCCGGCGCTATTACGGCCAATGGCGCAGAGAATGGTTCGCAGGCTAAGCTCGACGAAATCAGGGAATTCGCAAAAGCGCTGTAAGCGCACAATCGGTTTAGCGATACCGCAAGACCCCGTTTTCAGCAGCAATGCGAAAGCGGGGTCTTTGTTGTGCATCCGCGGCGA
>JAUNJT010000177.1 GCA_030533105.1 Eggerthellaceae bacterium | reverse complement strand
GGCCCCCCGTGGGGGCCCCCGCTTCTTTATTTGCCTTAGCGTATGAAAGCCGATCGCTTAGTACGCGTCGCAGATGCGGGCGAGGTATTTCTCGGCCATTTCCTCGGTCAGGGGAACGGGGCACTTGAGCGCGTGGAAGTTCGAAACCACATCCGGAACGAGTGCCATGATCTGCTCGCGGGTCACGCCGCGATCCGCAAATGATGGAACCTTGCAGGTGCGCAGAAGGTCGCGAATCGCATCGCCGACACGCAGACCGATGGCCGTGCCGTCATCAGCGATATCGGCATAATCGACGCCGATAGCATCTGCAACCATCTTGATGCGGTCGGGCGTGTAGTCACCGACGTACTCCATACAGGGTGCAACGGTGAGTGCGCAGCACAGGCCGTGCGGCTGATGCACGGCGGCACCGATCGTCTCGGCCATTGCATGGCCCAGATGCACGGATGCAGAGGAGAACGCGATGCCAGCGAAGTTTGCCGAGATGGAAAGCGCGTTACGTGCCTCCATGTTGCCAGGTTCCTCCATGGCGATCGGCAGATATTTCATGATGTTCGAAAGCGCATATGTGCACAGGACATCGGACTTGGGGTTTGTGACCTTAGTGGTCATCGATTCGGCGGCATGGGAGAACGCATCCAAGCCCGAGGTTGCGGTAACGAACGGGGGAGCGGTTTTCGTCAGCTCGGGATCCAAAAGGGCGAGCGAGGTGTGCACGAGAATGCCGCCCTTGAAGTTGCAGGACGTATCGGTGATGACGGCAACGGGGGATACCTCGCTGCCCGTGCCCGATGCGGTCGGAATCAGAATCAGCGGGAAGTCGGCCCACATCCACCTGGACTCATGATAGAGGTATGGGCGGATGGATTCCTTCTTAAACGTGAACAACCAGGCTACGCCTTTTGCCGTATCCATGCAGCTTCCGCCACCAAGGCCGATGACGAGTTCGATGCCCTTGTCCTTGTATTCGTTGTAAATGTTGTCGACCTGATAATCGGGCGGCTCGGGCTCGACCTCTTCGAAAGCATATGCGGTGATGCCCGCATCGCGAAGGATGCCCATGATACGCGGGCCGATGCCGCAGCCAGCCACACCGCGATCGTACAGGCAGAGAACGGTATTCGCGCCGAATCCCTTAACCTGATCAGGTAGCTCGTTCACTGCGCCGATACCGTAAAGGACAGGTGCATATTGCGTGTAAGAACCAGACATGAAGAACCCCTTTCTTCTGAACGAGGGACAGGTATTGGATTCAGTGTAACGTAGCAGCTTCTGACGTGCAATCAATGTGACGATTCGCAACTCCAGTGGTTATTGCTTGCGCATCTGTCCACTGTGAAGAGCGTTCAATCAAAGTGCTTGTATAATTGATTGAGCTTAAATAAGAAGGAGGCAACATGAAGGGATATGCGGGCAAGCTTCTGTTCGTAAACCTCTCAACTGGGGGGATTGAGGTCCGCGAGCTTGACGAGCAATTTGCACGTACGTGGATTGGCGGATATGGCTTCGGAGCACGCATTTTGTACGATGAGATGCCAGCGCATACCGATGCATTCGCCCCGGAAAGCGTTTTCGGGGTTATCAGTGGAGCGACGAACGGTACGACTGCGCTCATGGGCGGTCGGTACACCGTGGTATGCAAGTCGCCCGTTTATGATGGTTGGAATGATGCGAACTCTGGCGGAACCTTCGGTCCGTCATTGCGCAGTGCAGGCTTCGACGGTGTTTTCGTGAAGGGTATCGCCGAAAAACCGGTTTATCTGTTTCTCAAGGAAGGCACGTGCGAGATTCGTGATGCTTCCAAGTATTGGGGCAAGACCATTAGCGAGTGCGAGGCACTGGCAGCAGAAGAAATCGATGCGAAGCGGCTCGGTAGCTGCTGGATCGGTCCAGCTGGCGAGAGGAAGGCCTATATCGCTTCTGTGATGAACGATACGCATCGTGCTGCTGGGCGTGGCGGCGTTGGTGCGGTCATGGGCTCGAAGCTGCTCAAGGGTATCGTCGTCGCGGGTAATTTCAAACTTGAGAAGGCCGACCCCGA
>JAUNJT010000076.1:3159-6330 GCA_030533105.1 Eggerthellaceae bacterium | reverse complement strand
TGGAACCAATGCGTGAAGTGCGTCGCACCCTTCTCGATAGCCCATTCCTTCATGGCATGCGCAACGACATTCGCCACTTCGATATCGAGTGGCTGGCCTTCCTTGATGGTCTTGAGCAGGATTTTATACGTAGCAGACGGAAGTCGCTCTTGCATCGTATGCTCATTGAACACCATAGAGCCGTAGATATCGGATACCTTTGCCATCGTTTGCCCTTCCTCAAACGAACCAACACAACACAGGCTTAACATGCGGAAAAGAAAACCCTGCGTATTGCGTATCTTGGCATGTCGCACGTGCATTTATCGTCACAACTCGAAATACGCAGACGATACGCATGTGGACGGCTATCGTCCTGGTTTTGGCGGGGTTTACCATAACTGCGATTAACGCTCGAGAGAGACACTGTGAAGAGCGGTATAAATGGGACGCTTCCCCGATAAATCGGAACTGAACAGCGTTATATACGAGATGGTTCCCTCCGCTTGGCAGCAGGCTGGGAGCACTCCGCTGGAAAGATCAGCAGCACGCATCAACGTTATATGAGGGCGAAACGGCTTCGCATCGAACTCGAAACCTATGCGTGTGAGCTGTGAGCGCACGTCAGTTGCAAGGGATGCGAAGGGAGCTTGGTCCTGGAAGCCCTGCCACAACGTGGCTTTAGTGCGCTTTCCAAAACATCCGAGTTCGCTAAGCTGAGCGGAAAAAGCCCGATGCGAGGCGCAGGCGACATCAAGCGCATCTTGAAGCTCAGGGATCCGAGCACCCGGCACCTCGCCTAAAAATGCCAGCGTGACATGGAAAGAGTCGCTTGCCACGAACCTGCCGTGCACGCAATCGCGCAAGACCGCGGACGTCTCCGCAAGCGCCTCCCGTATGGAATCTGGTAATTCTGCAGCAATGAAAAGCCTCATGCAAGCATCCTAACATAAAAGAAAACCGCCCCTTAGGGCGGTGAGAGTTTTGGCTGGCCCACCAGGATTCGAACCTAGATAGCTGGCACCAAAAACCAGAGTCCTGCCGTTGGACGATGGGCCATTGTCCGCGCGCGAAAAGTGGTGGGCCGTGAGGGAATCGAACCCTCGACCTTGGGATTAAAAGTCCCCTGCTCTGCCAACTGAGCTAACAGCCCACTTCGCCGAAGCGCAATTGCTTATTGTAACGGTGCCCTGCATGAAGGTCAAGGAACGACTGTGCGACTCGATGGTTTCGGATTGGGCTTCACAAACGGAAAAGAACATGTGATACACTCGATTCAAGCACCACCATGCACTTTCCTTGTTCGAAATCTGACAGTCCAACCCGTTAGTTCGAAGGAGCCGCTTATGGATATCAAAGCCGCAGTTGTCAACGAATTCGGTGCACCCTTAAGCATCGAGACCATCCAATTAGCCGATCCGAAACCAGACGAGATTCTCGTCAAGATGGTAGCATCTGGCATTTGCCACACCGATGAGGCGGGTCGCATGGGCGTTATCCCGTTCATGTCACGCATGAATTACGTTCTCGGACATGAAGGTGCGGGCATCGTCGAAGCAGTCGGAAGCAACGTGACCGAGTTCGCCCCGGGCGACCACGTTGCGATTTCGTACCCATACTGCGGTGAATGCAAGCCGTGCAAAGACGGCAAACCTTATGCATGCGAACTGAGCAAGAAGCTCAGCTTCGGTGGATACATGCCGGATGGAACCACGCGCATGACGCGCGAAACCGCTGACGGAGTGCAGGACATCGGCATGTTCTTCGCACAAGCATCGTTTGCGAGCCATACAGTTGTCGAAGCGAAAAGCGCAGTGAAGCTCGACCCCGACTTCGATTTGACCCTTGCCGGACCTTTGGGCTGCGGTCTGCAAACCGGCGCGGGCATCGTGCTGAACAGCCTGAAGATGACCCCAGGGCAATCGTTCGTCGTCTTCGGATGCGGCGCAGTCGGCATGGCAGCCATCATGGCAGCAAAGATAGCTGGTGCCGAAACCATCATCGCTGTCGACATCAAGGAGAAAAGCCTTTCGCTTGCGCCCGAGCTTGGCGCCACGCATGTCATCAACAGCAAAGAAGTCGACGATCTTGTCGCAGCAATCCACGAAATCGTACCAACCGGCGTCGATGCTGCACTTGAGACGAGCGGAATGGACTTCTTATTGAAAGCCGCTTTCAAGTCATGCAATTATCTGGGCAAAATCGTAACCGCAGGCAATTGCACTATTGAACTTAACATGGCAGCGGATCTCGGTGCGAAAAGCCTGATCGGCGTGAGCGAGGGATACTCCGTTCCCAAGGAATTCATCCCGAAACTCATCGAATACCATAAGCAAGGGCTCTTCCCCATCGATAAGCTCGTAACAACCTTCCCGTTCGAACAGGTCAACGAGGCGCTCGCGGCTTTGCATAGGCCCGATGTCATCAAGGCGGTCCTTGTAATGTAATGCGTTTTGTTCCTTACATGCAGATACATAAGAAAGCAGCTGCAAAAAGCAGCTGCTTTTCTGTTGATGCGCAATGAAAGCGTTAGAACGAAATGCCCAGCATCGTGACGACGAGTCCGCAGACAACGCCCGCAGCATATAAGCCTGCGATGATGGCGACATTCTGCTTTTGATGGCGGTTTGTACGCACCAACACGAGCAAACCCACGCCAGCAGCAACCAGAAGACCAGCTATCATCGCTCCTGCCCCGAGCACGCCTTCGATATATAGCTGAGCAATCAGCACGCTTGCCGCGCAATTGGGAATCAAACCAACCAATGCGCTTGCGAAGATCGATGCTACCGGATTCGCTCCCACGAATGCCGCCAGGTTCTCAGCCCCCACCAACTCGAGCACAATGTTCAACAGCAAGGTAATAACGAACAAAAACACGGTAATCTGCAACGTATGCTTAACGGCACTCATCAGGATGGAACCCTTACCGTGCTCATGGTGCTCATGTGCATGATGGTGATCGTGCGCGTCAACGTAACCCGTCTCATGCTCGTGACCGCATCCGCACATCTCGGACGCAAGCGTTTGCATTCCGCCGCTTTGATGCGTTTCCGCCTCAAGAGCGGTAACCATGTGCTTGCATTTCTCGCAATCGATTTCGCAACCCGCGCACCGCTCATCGCAGTGGCAGCCCGCGATTTCACAAAGCTCGCCGATGGCAAGCGACGGCTGCGATTTGCGAACCAGTCG
>JAUNJT010000076.1:0-3059 GCA_030533105.1 Eggerthellaceae bacterium | reverse complement strand
GTCTTATGCTCGATCCATTCCATGATGATGTAGGTGACCAGCAGGAATGGAATGATGAGCAGCGTATCTTTCGCGGCATCAATGAGAATGTCGAGCGCTATGTCGAGTACAGATTCCATGAGCCGACATGGTATCACATGAGCCATTTGTGAAACATACCCTACCCAACAAAAGAATATCCCGCCCACCTCAAACGGCGAACGGGATATTGCATCCGAGTTATTTGGCAAAGGAATTAATAGCGCCTTTGCCTTACGCTGTTGCCGAACTACTTGCTCTCGATGGTCGGAATCTCAGTCGTATCAATCTCATCGAGGTTGTTGTCATACGCATAGTGCTGCGTGTCCTTGGAAATGACGGCGGCGAGCGCCCACATCGCGATGACGTTCGGAATGACCATGAGGCCGTTCATCAGATCGGCGAAGTCCCATGCAGCATTAGCGATTGCCGCGCTACCGCCGATGGCACCGAGAACGATGAATACCAGGAAGACGATCTGATACGGAAGGATTGCCTTCTTGCCGAACAGATAGGTGATGACGCGGTTGCCATACCAGCTCCAGCCGAGCATCGTGGTGTAGGAGAACAACACCATGCCGACGACCAGAACGATCGGACCGAAGACCGGGACCTGATTGAATGCAGCAACGGTGAGCTGCAGGCCCTTGCCGAATCCGCCAGCCATGTAGGTCTCATAGATTCCACCCGAAACACCCTGGGAAGCAAGGAGAGCCGTGGTCAGCGTGATACCGGTGATAGCGCAAACGATGACGGTATCCCAGAAGGTGCCAGTCATGGAAACGAGCGCCTGACGCACAGGATTGCGGGTCGTCGCATTCGCGGCAGCCAGCGGAGCGGAACCCATACCAGACTCATTGGAGAACAGGCCACGCGCTGCGCCGAAACGCAGGGCTGCTGCAACCGTGAAACCGAGGACGCCGCCGCCCATGGCAGCAGGATCGAACGCGCAGACGACGATGTACTTCACAGCATCGATGAAGTATGCACCATTCATGCAGATGATGATGATGCAGCAGACCACATAGAAGATGGCCATGAATGGAACGATCTTCTCGCAGACCTTGGAGATAGCCTTGATGCCGCCGATGATGACGATGCCGACGAGGATCGCCATGATGATACCGACAGCCCAGATGGGAATCTGCGGGAAGTACTCGGTGACGATGCCGCATACCGAGTTGGACTGCACAGCACCGCCGATACCGAATGAAGCAAGTGCCGCGAACAATGCGAACAGCACTGCAACGATCTTTGCCCAAGTCGCGCCATTGAAACCGCGCTCAAGTGCATACATCGCACCACCGAGCATGTCGCCCTTGTGATCCTTGACGCGGTACTTGACAGAAATGAGCGTCTCAGCGTACTTGGTTGCGATGCCCAAGATACCGATGATCCACATCCAGAACACAGCACCCACGCCACCGCTGACGATAGCGGTCGCAACACCGACGATGTTACCAGTACCGATGGTAGCGGAAAGAGCCGTGGTCAAAGCACCGAACTGGCTGATGTTGCCTTGTGCTTCCTTGTCCTTCGCGAAGGAAAGCTTGATACCTGTGAAGACCTTACGCTGAATGAACTTGGTGCGAATGGTCATGTACAGGTGCGTGCCGACCAAGATGACGATGAGCGGGAGACCCCACACAAAACTATCAGCCGCACCAATAGCCCCACCGATTGTCTCAATTAATTCTTCCATTTTCACTCCTTCGTTACGAGAGAAGTGCCCTGTCCGTTTGCCTGAGAGATCGATAGCTGGGGAACGCTACCTTACACCTTCGGCGCCCGTCTATTTTCGGGACTCTCCAGAGAAATAACTACGCCCGATCTCTGAGATTGAAGACCAAGCGTGCTCGATTATAATGATGGCGCATTGTGAATTGATTAATAATCAAGTGCAGAACGGCAGACGGAAACAAGCGCGCCCAAACGGCACGAACACGTTTCCAAACGTGGTTTTTTACCGATAAACGGTAGTGCGAATTTTAGTTTTTTTGTCAGCATCATGCCCGATAAGAAAGGGAATCCATGTCCGGGATAGAGGCTCTCAGACAGCGATTGCGCTGCACCAGCGTGGCGAGCGTCGTTCTCGCCTGCCTGCTCGCGCTATCCTGCCTCGGAGCGCTCGGAGCATGCGCTGCAGAAAAGCCGAAACCGCAGAGCACAGAGAATCGCTCGGCGGAAATCGAGATCTTCTCGCAAACGTTTGCCGCTCCCGCATACGAAGGAGAGCTCTCGATCGTGGTTCACGATGACGAACCCGATTTCGCAGACATCCTGAACACGACCACCCCCTTCATAGAGTTCTCCGATGTCAACAGCTTCGGGCAATGTGGCCAAGCAGTAGGGTTGCTTGGCAAGGAAACGCTCCCACAAGGGCCTCGCTCGGATCTTCAGAGCGTAACGCCAGCCGGATTCCATAACGCCGAATACCCGTGGATTGAAGACCGCTGGATATACAATCGTTGCCATCTCATCGCATTCGCCCTTGGCGGAGGCGATGCTAATGAGAAAAACCTTATCACGGGTACTTTTTCACTCAATACAAGGGGAATGCTATCGCTCGAAGAGCGAACGCTTTATTACATTGTAAGCACGGGCAATCACGTGCTATATCGTGTCACACCCATCTACGAAGGCCATGAACCTGTTGCACGCGGTGTGTTGGTGGAAGCGAAATCCGTCGAAGACGACGGTGCAGGATTGTCGTTCTGCCGATTCTGCTTCAATGTCGAAGCGGGTGTGGAAATCGATTATGCAACGGGATATACGCATGCCGATGGCACCATTTCCGAAGATACGGTACCGGAAAGGACGTACATCCCCGATGAGCAGGTGACATATGTGCTGAATACCTTCTCGCTGAAATTCCATAGGCCAGATTGCTCGTCCGTGCGCGACATCAAAGCATGGAATCGTATGTACTTCGCAGGCACGCGTGAAGAAGCCATCGAAATGGGATACCAACCTTGCGGTTATTGCAAGCCTTAAATATGCCTACACGATAATCAGCTTGAGAAATCGTAGAGGTCTTTCGT
>JAUNJT010000003.1 GCA_030533105.1 Eggerthellaceae bacterium | reverse complement strand
GTGAAGCGGAAGATGTTGTCGATGAACAACAACACGTCCTGACCCTGATCACGGAAGTACTCAGCTTCGGTCAGGCCCGCGAGGCCGACGCGCAGACGAGCTCCCGGAGGCTCATTCATCTGACCATATACGAGGCAGGTCTTGTTGATGACGCCTGATTCGCTCATCTCGAGGTAGAGGTCCGTACCTTCACGGGTACGCTCGCCTACACCCGTGAACACCGACGTGCCGCCATGCTCTTGGGCGAGGTTGTTGATCAATTCCTGGATGCAAACGGTCTTTCCTACGCCAGCACCGCCGAACAGGCCGGTCTTGCCACCCTTGACATAGGGCTCGATGAGGTCGATGACCTTGATGCCGGTCTCGAAGATCTCAGTCGAGGTTGCAAGGGTCTCATAAGCAGGTGCTGGATGGTGGATGGGCATCCATTGCTCGATTTCGGGCATGGGCTTGTCGTCAACGGGTTGACCAAGCACATTCCAAATGCGGCCAAGCGTGTTCGGACCGACGGGCATCTTGATAGGTGCGCCGGTATCGACAGCTTCGACGCCGCGGGTGATGCCGTCGGTAGACGACATGGCAACCGTACGGACGAGATCGCCGGGAAGGTGCGTCTGCACCTCCAACACGGTGTCGATCTCTCCGATCGGCGTGTTTGCATGGACCGTCAGGGCGTTGTAGATGGCCGGCATCTGATCCGGCGGGAACTCAACGTCGACAACAGCGCCGACGATACGGACGATGCGTCCGACTGCGCCTTGGTTGGCCGATGCGGTATTCGTTGTTTCAGCCATTTAATCCTCCAATGCAGCTGCGCCACCGACGATTTCGGTAATCTCTGTCGTAATGGCGCTCTGACGTGCACGATTATAGATTCTTGTAAGTGTTTCAACCATTTCGTTCGCGTTGTCTGTCGCCGATTTCATAGCAGCACGACGAGCACCTTGCTCGCCAGCTGCAGAATCGATAAGCGCATGATAGAACGTAGTACGTACGTAAGCAGGGAGCAGACTGTCGAGGACATCACCAGCGCTAGGCTCGAATTCGAACCCTGCCTTGATGGTCCCTTCCGTGGCCTCTTCCTTCTCTGCGGCATTCGCCAACAGCGCTTCGGTATCGACGGGAAGCACGGTCTCGACGGTGAGCACCTGCTCACCGGCATTCTTCGCGTGGTTATACACCACGATGACCTCATCGAGTTCCTCGTTGGTGTAGCCATCGATCGCATACGCAGAAACGGATGACGCTTCTTCTACAGTGGGATCGGCGGATAAATCGACGAACTCAAGCACAGGCTCGATGCCACGATACTTGAAGTAGCCGATACCTTTCTTGCCACAGGATACGACGCTCACCTGAGCACCAGCGGCTTCCCGATCCTTCATAATGCTTTCGGCCTTACGCAGGACATTGCTGTTAAAGCCACCTGCAAGGCCGCGGTCCGACACGACAACAACGATAAGCACATGCTTGACATCGTCATGCGTGGCAAGCAGCGGGCTATCACCGCCACTCGACTGCGCCGCGACATTCGCAAGCATTTCCTTCATGGAAGAAGAGAACGGCGTTGCCTCATCCACGCGCTCGGTCGCACGACGGATCTTGGCAGCCGCAACCATTTCCATGGTACGCGTAATCTGCTTCGTTGAAGTAACGGAGTTGATTCGGCGTTCGATGTCGTGAAGGTTTGGCATAGCTTACCTACCTTATGCGCTTACCTGGAACTGCTGCAAGAATGCTTCTATAGCAGCGTTCAGCTCGGCCTCGATGGAATCGGTAAACTTCTTCTCCTCCACGATATGGTCGAAGATCTCCTGATGGGAAGCACGCATCCACGCAAGGAATTCGGTGCGGAAGCGTACGACATCGGAAACGGGCAACTCGTCCAGATACCCATGACCGCCAGCATAGATGGCTACAGCCTGCTCCTCTACGGGCATCGGGTTGTAGCGACCCTGCTTCAAAAGCTCGGTCATGTGAGCACCGCGGTTCAGCTGATCCTGCGTGGCCTTGTCAAGGTCGCTGCCGAATTGCGTGAACGCTTGCAGCTCGCGGTAGGAGGCCAAGTCAAGACGCAGCGAACCTGCAACCTGCTTCATGGCCTTGATTTGCGCGGAACCACCAACGCGCGACACGGAGATGCCGACGTCGACAGCCGGGCGCTGGCCCTGGAAGAACAAGTCGGTCTGCAGGTAGATCTGGCCATCGGTAATGGAGATGACGTTCGTCGGAATGTAGGCGGAAACGTCGCCTGCCTGCGTCTCGATGATCGGCAGAGCCGTCAGAGAACCGCCGCCATTGACGTCGGACATCTTTACGGCACGCTCGAGCAAACGAGAATGCAGATAGAAAACGTCACCAGGATACGCCTCGCGTCCCGGAGGACGACGAAGGGTCAACGACATCTGACGATAGGCAACGGCCTGCTTGGACAGGTCATCGTAGATGCACAGCACATGGCGACCGGGATTGTCCTTGCCAGCCGGCTTGCCGTCTTCGCCGTTATACATGAAGTACTCGCCCATTGCTGCACCAGCCATAGGGGCGATGTATTGCAACGGAGCGGAATCGGATGCCGATGCGGACACGATAATCGTGTAATCCATGGCACCATAGCGGTCAAGGGTTTCGACGATCTGCGCAACCGTGGAAGCCTTCTGGCCGATTGCCACATAGATGCAGATCATGTCCTGACCCTTTTGATTGATGATGGTGTCGACAGCGATTGCCGTCTTGCCCGTCTGGCGGTCGCCAATGATAAGCTCACGCTGACCGCGTCCGATAGGAATCATCGAGTCGACTGCAAGAATACCGGTTTGCATCGGTTCGCATACGGGCTGACGCGCGATAACGCCAGGAGCCTTGAACTCGACGGGACGGTATCCCTCGGCCTGGATGGGGCCCTTACCATCGATAGGCATACCGAGCGGGTTCACAACACGACCGAGCATGCCCTTGCCTACAGGCACTTCAACGATACGACCAGTGGTCTTTACCTGGTCGTTTTCTTTGATTGCGGTGACATCGCCGAGCAATACGGCACCGACTTCGTCCTCTTCGAGGTTCTGAGCCAGACCGTATACGGTCTTACCGCCTGCGCCTGTGAATTCGAGCAGCTCGCCTGCCATGGCATCTTTAAGGCCATCGACACGTGCAATACCGTCGCCAACCTGGATGACGGTACCGACTTCGCGAGACTCAACGCTCGTATTGAGGGCATCGAGCTGCTTACGCAGCGCCGCCTCAATAGACTGTGCGGTGATTTCAGTCACTAGCATTCACCTCCATCTACAGTTTGCTTGAGCGTGGTACGCGCGTTCTCGAGTTGCGTCTTGACGCTGGCATCGATGTACGTACCGTTCGCACTCATAAGGATTCCTCCGAGAATGGATGCATCGATGTGCTCGCGAAGCACGACATCGGTGCCCAGTTCGGCGGATGTTTTCTGGGTAATGATCTGGCGTAGATGATCATCAAGCTCTACAACCGTCGTGACATCGACGACCGTAACATTGAGCTTTTCGGTGATCTGGTCCTCGAAACTCGCGCTAATGCGGTTGAGAAGACCCATGTCGCCGCGCTCGGCCATAACTGCCAAGACATCTACGAGCACGGGATTGCATTCCGCGAATACCGAGCGCACGAGTGATGCGCGCTGCTCGGGCGAATACGTGACCTCGCTCAACGCTTCCGTCAAGTCGATGCTCTGCCGCATGATGCGCACGATCTGCTCAAGCTCGTCGCGGATCTCGAGCACGCCTTCTTGGCCGCCCGCCTGATTCGCCGCATCGAGCAATGCGCCAGCATACGTTACGACTTTCTCTTTTTCGACAAGGCGGTTAGTTGGCATTGAAACTACCTGCCTCGTTCACATAGCGCTCGATGATCTTCCGATGATCGTCGTCGCTCAGATCTTCTCCGACAAGGCGTGCAACCACCGAGATGGAAAGATCGGCTGCCGTTCCCTGTAGCTCGGAAATCGCAGCTTTCCTCTCGGAATCGATGGCGGCCTTTGCCTTCTCAATCATGTTGTCAGCTTCCATCCTTGCCTTGTTCTCGATATCGGCCTGAACGGATTCGCCGGTCTTCTTCGCATCAGCGATGATTTGAGCTGCTTGGGACTTCGCATCAGCTAGCTGCTTGCGGTACTCCTCAAGCAAGCGCTCGCTTTCGATACGGGCATCCTCGGACTTCTTCAAAGAGTCCTTGATAGCCTCGTCGCGACGCTTAACGATCCCGTCGAAGATGGGCCAACCGAATTTGGCGAGAATGATGACCAAGATGATGAAGGCAACGAGCATGGGAATGAATTCATTCATGTCGGGCAAAATGACATCGATGCCGCTCTTCTCCTCGGCGAATGCAATCACCGGAGTAGCAAACGACAGCGCACTCGCGCACGCAGCGATGAGCCCCGCCTTGAACATACCCTTCTTTGCTCCTGGTATCACGTGTTCACCTTCTTTCTTATGGCTAATCGTTATAGATACTCGATTGCCGCTTAGAAGATAAAGGTGAGCACGAAGCCAATCAGTGCGAGTGCCTCAGCAAGAGCACCGAAGATCAGGGCGTTGGTGAACAGCTTGCCAGCGAGTTCAGGCTGGCGAGCGGAACCGACGCACAGACCGTAGCCGCACAAACCAAGGCCGATGCCAGGGCCGATGGTGCCAAGGCCATAGCCAACGACCTTGAGAGCAGCGATGACGAATGTAGTTTCCACTGTATTCCTCCTTTTGGACGCCTCGGAGCCTCTTTCTCCGAGGACTCTGACCAACTATATACTCAGCCGTGCCAATCCGGCTTAGTACCACACTTAGTGTTCGCTCGTCGCCAAGCCGACATACACTGCCGACAGGATGGTGAACACATACGCCTGCAGGAAAGCAACCAAGCATTCCAGCAGATACATCACAGCGATGAACAGGAACCATACGATGGCAGGAAGTGCCGTCATAACGGATGCATATTCGATTGCATCCATAATGAACACCTGCGTCATGATGGCGAAGATGCCCAAGATCATGTGGCCTGCGAACATGTTGCCGTACAGTCGGACGGCCAGCGTGAGCAGGCGAATGACCAGGGAGAAGAATTCGAAGAACCAGATGACGGGGACCATGGGTTTTGGAAGCCCGCTCGGAGCGATGGACTTGATGTATCCCCAACCGCCCTTGGCCTTGATGCCATAATAATTGAAGTAAACGAAAGAGCACAACGCGAGCGCCCACGTGACGCCCAGCGTGCCGGTCGGCGTCTTGCAACCGGGAATCAGACCGACGACATTGGAAAGCAGGATGAAGAAGAACAGCGATGCCAGAAATGGCATGTGCTTCTCATATCCATGGCCAATGGCGCCCTCTCCCATGTTGCGACGTACGGCATCGTAACCATATTCGACCATGCTTGCGAACTTGCTCTTGGGAACCAAGGTCACGCGCTTGGCGGCGACAAGGACGACGATGAGGACGAGCGCCAGGCAGATGAACATCCAGAATGTGTACTGCGAGATGGACCACGGACCGATATTGAATACCGTCGTGGAGTTGAATGATTCGCTCAGCTCCTCAATAGGCGCGGCAATGTCAAATAACGGATCGCCTGTAAGGTTCATGAACAATTCCTCCTGCTATTTTTGCTTTATACGCATAATGCCCAAGATGACAACGAATGCCAAAAACACGAGCAGCTCAGCGACGGCCATAGCAAACGCCACATCGTGGGCAACCTTCGAGCACACTAAAAGCGGCACGACAAGTAGGATTGCGGAGACGAAAATGCAGCCCAAAAACAAACCTAAAAACCCGTAGGTGTTCGTTGCAGGGATCTTCTTGACGATCCGGATTCCAGCGAAGAGAGGCAGAGAACCTATCACGCCGAAAACAACCCCGAGTACAACTGCGAGAGCCATCATCCACTTTCCATAAAAACTTGCGTACCGCAGCGCTTTACTACAACCTGTGTAAGCGCACTGATTATACCGAAGGGAATAGATTCGACCTCTTGCGTACACGCCACATAGGGCAAATGAGGCGTAAGCGGCGTACCCTGAAAAATGTTGCGATTTTTTGGAAAAATGTGCGAAAAGGCCGCCATTTTACACATGCGGCCTTACATCGCGATTCTGAGAAACGAAGATAGAAAGCGCTATTCCTTCACGTCGGATTCACAGGGTCCTTCATAGACCTGTAGCTCGATTCCCGACTCCTCGAGCATAGACAAGGCAAGCTCATCCGGGTAGGGATTAGCGTACACGATCTTGCGTATTCCCGCGTTGATGAGCATCTTCGCACACACCACGCATGGCTGGGTGGTCATGTAAATCGATGCCTCCGAAATATCGATGCCATAACGTGCAGCTTGGATGATGGCGTTTTGCTCCGCGTGAAGACCGCGGCACAGCTCGTGCTTCTGACCCGAAGGAACATTGAGCTGCTGGCGCAGACAGCCGACTTCCGCACAATGGCGAATGCCGATCGGCACTCCGTTGTATCCTGTGGCGAGGATACGCTTGTCTTTGACGATAACCGCGCCAACCGCACGCCGCAAGCATGTAGTGCGTGACGAAACCTGCGTAGCAAGCGTCATGAAGTATTCATCCCAGCTTGGTCGATTATCCACTTCAGCCAATGCTCTTCCCTTCTCGTAAGCGCTCGGATCTTCCACGTGGATGATCCGAGCTTCTCTTGATTTTCATGCTGTTTTTCTTGCCTTGCGAATCCTTACTTGGTGCCGAAAATACGGTCGCCCGCATCGCCGAGACCCGGCACGATATAGGCGTTCTCATTCAGGCCTTCATCGATGGCAGCTGTATAGATATGCACATCTGGATCGGTTGCGAGCACACGCTCGATACCCTCAGGGGCAGACACTAAAACTACGAGCTTGATTGTGCCTTCGACGCCACGACCGCGCAGATACTCGATTGCCGCTGCAGCACTTCCGCCAGTTGCGAGCATCGGATCGACGACCACGACCATACGCTGGCTCACGTCATACGGCATCTTGTCGAAGTATGCGACCGGCTGATGGGTCTCCTCATCACGATACATGCCAAGATGGCCAACGCGACCAGCAGGCATAAGCTCGAGGATGCCGTCGACAAGGCCTAAGCCAGCGCGCAAAATGGGAACTACGACGAGCTTCTTGCCGGCAATCTGATGTGCCGTCATCGGCGCAATCGGCGTCTCGATATCGATTGGCTCAAGCGGCAAGTCGCGCATCGCTTCATAGCCCTCGAACAGGGCGATCTCGCGCACGAGCTCGCGAAATTGCTTGCACGAGGTGTCTTTATCGCGCAGGATGGAGAGCTTATGCTGAACCAGCGGGTGGTCGACAAGTGTCACACGATCATCGTACATGGGAGAACAGTCCTTTCATTGCTCGAACTTTCAAGCCGCAATATTATTGTAGCGGCATAATTCCAATAAAAACGCTCGCTCGACAGAGCATTATTCCAGCATCATGATCTTCTCAACGCGCTGTGCATGGCGGCCGCCTTCGAACTCGGCCGTTAAGAACGTATCGAGGATCTCTTCGTTCGTCTCAAGGTCGACATAACGCCCCGAAAGCGTGATCATGTTCGCATCGTTGTGCCCTCGGGCAAGCTTGGCGAATTCGGCGCTGGTTACGTTTGCCGCACGGATGCCATGGATTTTGTTTGCCGCGATGGCCATGCCGATCCCGGTGCCGCACACGAGCACGCCGAAACGCGATTTTCCTTCGACAACATGTTGCGCGACTTTGGCCGCATAATCGGGATAATCAACTCGATCATCGGAAAAAGGGCCTAGGTCGACGACTTCGTAGCCCTCGCCCTTCAGATAATCGATGAGTTGCTGTTTCTGCTCGAAGCCTGCATGATCGCTTCCCATCGAGATAATCATGATTCGTCCTTTCTCTTTTACGGTTCCAGTATAGAGCTTGCCAAGACATCATGGGAGCGGAAAATGGAGATGAGGCGACGAGAGAATGAGGCGGCACAGATTACGGAACGGACGAAAGAGCTCAAAGCCCTATGGCCGCCTATGGCGTACAATAGGGTAAATCCGAAAAGGCCAGCTTAAGGAGAACGCACGTGCCTGATGAAATGCAACAGAATGCCTCATGTAACGCGAAGATCGTTGCGCTAGATGACGCAGCACGGTTCCTTCTGGCAGGGAAACCCGTGGTTTTCCCAACCGATACCGTATATGGACTCGGCATCGCCGTTGCAGCTGCAAAGGATTGCTCCCAGCTATCCGAAATCAAGCAAAGACCTGATGGAAAGCCTATCGCATGGCTCGTAGGAAGCATCGAGGATATTGACCGCTTCGGCACGGATATTCCTGAATGGGCATACGGACTCGCCCGCGCCCATTGGCCTGGCGCACTCACGCTCATTGTCCGCGCAAGCGATGCCGTTCCGGACGGTTTTCAATCGAAAGATGGAACCATCGGCTTGCGCATGCCGGCTAGCGATATCGCCTTAACGTTGATTGAGGCGTGCGGCTGCCCCTTGGCAACGACGAGCGCCAACGTTTCGGGAAACACCGCGCCAGCTGTGTTCGAAGAACTCGAAGGCGCAATCCTTCGCTCTGTCGAAGCGGTGGTAAAGGGCACTGTTCCCTCGAGTGGCGTAGCCTCAACCGTAGTGGATTGCACAAACACATCCCCACGCGTGCTGCGCCAAGGGTCTGTGCGAGTCTAGAGAGGACAGGCCGTGCTTACTCGGCCATCCCAACCGATAAAGCTTATCCCTTCGAGCTTGCGAGTTCCTGCAAATCACGCGCAAGCTGCTCTGCGACACGCAGGCCATCTGAAGCAGCGCTCATGATGCCTCCCGCATAGCCCGCCCCTTCGCCGCATGGATACACACCTGCGCATGTTGTGGCTTGCAGGGTTGCATCGCGTACGATACGTACAGGCGACGAGCTGCGCGTTTCGATACCGATCATCAACGCGTCATCGCTTGCAAAGCCCGTAAGCTTCCTTTCGAAAAGCGGCAGAGCTCTCTCTATGGTCTCCGAGACGAACACTGGAAGACATTCATGTAAGTCGCATGCAACGACACCGCGGGCAAAGCTTGAATCCAACGCACAGTCCGCTGTTTGGCCTCTTCCGTCTAAAAACGAAGCAACCGTTTGCGCGGGTGCCTGATATGGAGCGCCACCGTGGGAAACCGCATGCCCGTATGCCGTCCTCTCCCATTTCCGTTGGAACTCCACTCCCGCAAGCGGATGATCGCTGCCGAAATCACGTGGTTCCACACCGACAAGCAGCGCGCTGTTGGCATATTGGCCATCACGGGCGCGGTTGCTCATGCCGTTCACGACGATTCCGCCTTCTTCGCTTGATGCGCAAACCACGCTGCCTCCAGGACACATGCAGAACGTATAGGCACTCCGACCGTTTTCCAGATGCGTCGCCAGTTTATAGTCAGCAGCCCCGAGCGCTGGATGCTTGGAGAATGCACCGTATTGCGCCTTGTTTATGGCTTCTTGCGAATGCTCGATGCGCACACCCATTGAGAAGGGTTTCTGCGTGAGTTCGAAGCCCGTGTCGTAAAGCATCTGGAACGTATCGCGCGCCGAATGCCCACAGGCCAAGATGAGGAAACGAGCCGGAATCTCGCATCCTGAACCATCGGCGTTTTGCACGCGTATGCTTTCAAGGACACCGTTTCTTGCCCTGATTCCGACAAGTTGCGTGTGAAAGAGGACATCTCCCCCGAAAGCCGTTATCCGATCGCGCAGCGTGCGAACCACGCCCCGCAGCACATCGGTTCCGATATGCGGTTTCGCGTTTACGAGAATATCGTCCGGCGCTCCCGCATCGACGAACCAGTGAAGCACATGGGGCGCATAGGGGCTTTTGATGTTCGTGGTCAGCTTGCCATCAGAGAACGTTCCTGCGCCGCCCTCGCCGAATTGGATATTCGTACGCGTATCGAGCGCGCCACCTGCGTTGAACGATTCAACGATATCCACACGCTCTTCGATGGCTGCACCCCGCTCCAACACAAGCGGACGTGCGCCAGCTCGTGCCAAATATAGAGCAGCGAATAGGCCGGCGGGACCCGTTCCGACCACAATAGGCCTCGCAGAATCATCACCTGAAACCGCCGCAGAGCAATCGAGGATGGAAAGCGGCTCGTAGGGGAAATGCTCTTTCGCCTGCCTCCCCTGCTCTAGAAGCCACTGCAGCGCGCGCTGCTCAGAGCCTTCATCGGCAAAGCTTATTCCAAGCGTCATAACGAAATGGACATCCGATTTTTTCCGTGCATCAACCGCGCGACGCAAAATGGAAACGTCCTCAACCGCACCGCGCAACTCGCAAGGAAGTTGATCAAGCGCCGCCGAGAACACAAGCGGGGCACCTGAACCATCAGGCATCCCCGCATCCAGTGGCAATGATATGTTCGCGAGTTCGAGCATTGTTCGAAAACCAGCTTATCTTCAATCGTTGTGTAAGCCCTCTCGTTTGCGCAGCCTAATGAAGTACGTGAACCTCCCCGGAAGCAACTGCATTCGTGGAACCGTCTTCGCACGCGAGAACCAAATAGCCGCGTTCGTCAACGCCCTGCGCGATGCCTGTCGCAAGAGAGTTTCCTAGCGCATCCACAAGCTCGATGGTGCGCCCGCTTAAAAGCATCGCCTCATTGAATTCATCCTTGAATGGCGCGAAGCCATCCTTAAGCCAACGCTCGTAGAGCGCATAGAACTGCTCGAGGAACTCACGTCCGAAATCCGCTGTATCGAGGCGCTTGATATTCGCCACATAGGTCACGTAGCTTGCAGCTGGATCGATGCTTTCACCATTCTGCGGCTCGTTCACATTGAGCCCGAGGCCCAACACGAGCGCATCACCGTGCGCCTCGACCAAAATGCCGGCCAGCTTGCCGTTGATCGGCTTGGTCACCATGACGTCATTGGGCCACTTGAGTTTGATTTCCTTGCCATTGACCTCGTAATACGAGGCGAGCATGCGATACACTGCCAGACCGGCGAGCAAGCTTAAAGAAGGCAGCTGCTCAGCCGGCACATCGGGACGCAGCAAGGTCGAGATGTACAGGCTACCCGCAGGGCTCGTCCACGTATGCCCGTTGCGACCGCGACCGGCCGTCTGCCTGAGCGCACGTATGGTAAACCCTTCCGGTTTCCCCTCATCGATGGCTTTTTTGATCTCATCGTTCGTCGATGTGGTCGAAGCGATCAACTTCACTTTGATAGCCATGAAGACCTCTTTCTCCTCTTCGCGGAAGCATGCTTTCTTTTCGAAGCGCTGCGTAGACTTATAACGACCGCTCGATGCGATGCGCACGTCCGATGCGTTCTTCCTCAGGAACTGACTCAACGGGCGTTCCATCGGCGAGGATGTGACCTGGAGCGATTTCCATAAACGGCTTCACCACGAAGTCGCGCTCGCAAATGCGCGGATGCGGCAGCGTCAGCACATCAGTGTTCACCACATACATCTGGTAATCAAGGATATCGAGGTCGCACGTGCGCGGACCATTGCGTATCTCACGCACTCGGCCGAGACTGTCCTCGATAGTATGTAGATAATCGAGTAGTTCTTTGGGAGGGATGCCGGTGCGCATGCTGACAACGGCATTCACGAACGTATCCTGATCCGCGTAGTACGCAGGCTCGCTTTCATAGAAGCTCGAAATATCGATGATCTGCGAATCGGGCAACATGCATAATTCACCGATAGCATGATTGAGCTGGGCGATCTTCCCTTCCGTTTCCTCACCGTCATTACCAACGAGTGCGACATTGCAGCCAAGCGCTAGGAACACGAGCGGACGCAAGTTGGCAAGCTCTTGCACCGTCCGCTCGACGTTATGCACGCGAAGGATGCTTGCACCGAGCTCGCATGCCATCAGCGCCTCGGCTGCGGATGCATCATCTCTATCGGCAGGAACATCGATGTTGTAGGCATAGCCGATATAGCTTTTGCGCGAAAGCGCGGCCATGACTGGATAGCCGAGTCGGCGAATCTCTTGGAAGTTGCGCACGAGCTCGATGGTCTGCTGCGGAGTCTTCCCGAAGCCCGGGCCCGGATCAACGCAGATACGGTTTTTTTCGATTCCCTGCTCTTGCAACATCGAAGCTTGCTGATCGAGATACTCGCAAACCTCAACGACCACATCGTCATAGTGAGGGTCGTTTTGCATGGTCTTCGGCTCGCCCTTCATATGCATGACCACTAGGCCCGCATCGCAGGATTTGGCGACCTCGACCATCGCAGGGTCGCGGAAACCTGACACGTCATTGATGATCGAGGCACCTTGGTCTACGCATGCACGTGCCACTTCGGCATGGCGCGTATCGATGCTGACGCACAGACCTTCATCCGAAAGCGCGCGTACCGCATCGATGACGCGGTTGATCTCTTCGCTGATGGAAACCTCATCGCTCCCAGGACGCGTTGATTCACCGCCAATATCGATGATCTGGGCACCTTGCTCGATCATCGCATGAGCTTGATCAAGCGCCGCTTGCAAGGAAGCATACGAACCCCCATCCGAAAACGAATCGGGAGTAAGGTTCAAGATGCCCATGATTATGGGCATCTGAGTATCGAAATCAAATGATGAGCAATGCCAGTTCACGCATGCCTCCTATTGCTTTTCTTTTTCGTCTGGTTCACCCTCGGCATCAACCGAATCAACGACCTCATCGGATAGCTTTTCATCGGGAACCTTAAAGGCCGCTGGATGATGCTTCTTCGCATCACTTGCGCGTTTGGCGTCGAACTGTCTGAAGAAGTCGTTATCGCTATCGTCATTGCTGTCGAAATTATCGAATGCCTCGTCAGCCTTGAACACGCCTTCCTCATCGGTCTCGCCCATGATGATCTCGGGCTCGTCAACGATGATCGCCGGCTCATGCAACGCATGCCGATTCGAGCCGGCAAGCATGGCGTCCTTCGCACGTGCTTCGGCTTCCTCGCGCTCATGACGGGCAATGATCTCGGCTTCGTGAAGCAGATAATCATCCCATGTATTGTTCAGCAAGGCCTCGCATGCCTCACCATCGACCGTCTCGCGTTCGAGCAGAACGCTTGCCATCAAATCCATCTGCTCACGATGAGAGCTTAAGATCTCGTAGGCACGATCGTGCGCTTCTTTCATGATGCGGGCAACCTCATCATCGATGCGGCGCGCTGTCTCTTCGGAATAATCTTGCGTATTGCCATAATCGCGTCCCAAGAATACCTCGTGATTCGGCTGGCCGAACACCTGCGTTCCGAGTTCGGCGCTCATGCCGTATTGCGTCACGATGGCACGAGCCATCTTCGTGGCGCGCTCGAGATCGTTGCTCGCACCCGTGGTGATGTCGTCGCAGAAAATCTCCTCGGCAACGCGACCGCCCATGAACACAGCTAGTTCATCACGCATCTCGGAAAGCGAGCTTAAGACCTTATCTTCCTTCGGGATCGAAAGCGTATAGCCCAAGGCACGACCACGCGAGATGATCGAGATCTTGTGAACGGGATCTGCATGCGGCAGCGTATGCCCAACCAGTGCATGACCGCTCTCGTGATACGCGATCGTATGGCGCGTACGCTCGTCGAGGATACGACCCTTGCGCTCCGGTCCTGCAATCACGCGCTCCATGGACTCTTGCACTTCACGCATGGTGATGATCTTCTTGTTGCGGCGCGCAGTAAGCAACGCGCTCTCGTTCATGAGATTGGCCAAGTCCGCACCGGTGAATCCAGGGGTCAGCTTGGCGATCTTCGCCAAATCGACATCCGAACCGATGGGCTTGTTCTTGGCATGCACCTCGAGGATGCGTTCCCTACCCTTCAAGTCAGGCACATCAACCACGATCTGGCGATCGAAACGACCAGGACGCAGAAGCGCCGGATCGAGGATGTCCACACGGTTTGTTGCGGCGATGAGCACGACGGATTCATTTGACTCGAATCCATCCATCTCGACGAGCAACTGATTGAGCGTTTGCTCGCGCTCGTCATGTCCGCCGCCCAAACCAGCACCGCGCTGACGGCCGACCGCATCGATCTCATCGATGAAGATGATGGAAGGAGCAGCGTCTTTCGCTTGCTGGAACAAATCGCGCACGCGGCTCGCGCCAACGCCGACGAACATCTCGACGAAGTCCGAGCCCGAGATGCTGAAGAAGGGAACTCCAGCCTCGCCGGCAACCGCCTTTGCGAGCAAGGTCTTGCCTGTGCCCGGAGGGCCGACAAGCAGACAGCCGCGAGGTATCTTGGCGCCCATCGCCTGGTATTTAGCGGGATTCGAGAGGAAGTCCTTAATCTCCCTCATCTCCTCGACAGCCTCATCAACGCCAGCGACATCGGAGAAGTGCACATCGGGGCGTTCTTCCAATGCCTTCTTGGTTTTCGCTTTGCCGAAATTCATTTGAGAATTGTTCGCCTTCATCATCTGCGTGAAGAAGAAGATGACCAAGCCGGCAATCAAAAGGATGGGCAGGAAGGTACCGAGCATCTCCAGCCATGGCGATGGCAGTTTGACCTCGAAACTCACATCAGGATGCGAGGAAAGCAATTCGAGCAGGGAATCCTGCCCCACATACGTGGACGTGTAATTGCGCAGCGAACCAAGCGTCACCGATTGAAGGCGCTCGGTCTCGATGCCGCCAAGGCCATAACCACCTGTTGCGCTGTTTAATGCCGAAATCGCTGCATTGAAGGCTTCAGCCGTGGTGGACCCTGCGGTGATGGCGGGGTAATACGTACCGCTGACGGTATAATCGCCAGCGCTGTATACGACGTCGTTCACGCGACCTTCTTCGACCGCGGCGACGAATTCCGAAGTGATGAGCGTATCGGTATCGCGCGACGAACCCCCGAACATGCCCTCGCCCATGAAGATGAGGAACAAGATGACGAAAGCCGCCCACATGATTGCGGTGCGAACGTCGAAGTTTCTAGGTTCGGGATGCTTCTTATTGTTGTCAGGCATAAGGTTTCTGATCCTACTTCTGATAGACTTCAGGTTTCAAAATCCCGATATAGGGAAGATTGCGGTACTTCTGTGCGTAATCGAGCCCATAGCCCACGACGAACTCGTTCGGGCATTCGAAGCCCGTACATAGGCACTCGACGGGGATTTGGCCTTCGACCTCCTTGTGAAGCAGCGCAACCACGTCGATGCTTGTAGGATTGCGCTTCTTGAGAAGCGGAATGAGATACTGAAGGGTTTGACCGGAATCGATGATATCCTCCGCGATGACCACATGACGACCTTCAATGGAAGTCGAGAGATCCTTCTCGATACGAACCCTGCCAGAACTCGTCGCCTCATTGCCATACGAGGAAAGCGCCATGTAGTCCATCTCGAGTGGCAGATCGATGCAACGGACGAGATCTGCGACGAAAATCGCCGCACCGCGCAAAACCGAGATCACCACGATGCCATTTTCGTTCGCCGTATCGGCAAAGCGCTCGGTGATCAACGCACCCATTTCGCGAACGCGCTGGGATAGCTCTTCTTCCGAATACAGGATACTTTTGACATCGGGATGCATACTACACTCATTTCCTTACCACGCCGAAAGAGCCTGCGCCCTTCGACAAACACATACCGCTAATGCGTCCATCGCACACCAGGACACACCTAACCGCATAGTGTATCATGCTCGGCCATCATTCTGTGCGCGATACCGCCTCATGTATTCTTGGAGCCACGATAATTCCATGGGAAATCTGAATCAATGTATGCGAGATGCCGATGGCTTAGGCGCGCAAGAGATCTGGAAACTCTTCGAGCAACCGTCCCACAGGCAGGCCGATAACCGTATCGACTGCGCCTTCGATACCTGAGACGAACGAAGCAGCGTGACCTTGCACCGCATACGCGCCTGCCTTATCGAAGGATTCGCCCATTTTCAGGTACTCGTCGATCTGCTCGTCAGAGAGCTCATGGAACGTCACCTTGCTGATATCGGTGAAGGTCTTCTTGCCAACCGAAACCTTTCCGTCGGCGTCACCGTTCACGAGCCACACGCTCACACCGGTCATGACCTCATGCGTTGCTCCCGAAAGCGCACGGAGCATATGCTTCGCCTGTGAAAGGTTGCGCGGCTTTCCGAATACCTCGCCATCAAGCACCACCATGGTGTCTGCGCCGATGACAACCCATGCTTCCAGGGGCTTTTGCGCAAGCAGCTCCTGCACTACAGCGCCAGCCTTGCGCTCCGCAAGGACTCCGGCAGCCGCCGCAGGATCGTTCTGGAGCGCCTCATCAAGTGTCTCATCGGCTTCGCTCGCATGCACGATGAAATGAACGCCTGCCTGTTCGAGCAACTCCTTTCGACGGGGGCTCTTACTTGCGAGCACGATATGAAGCGCAGGAGCCGTTGGCGCATTCGCCTGCTCGCCTGCTTCTTTCGCACGCTGCTCGTTAATCATTCCAAGCTCCCTTATTCGCTCCGCAGCGCCTCGACAGGATCCTTACGGCTCGCCGCAGACGACGGAATCAGGCCTGCGATGAACGTCAGCACGACACTGATCACGATGAGGATGAGCGCCCCGCTTACAGGTAGGATGGCGATGTTCTCAACGTCATACGTTGCCTTCACGATAGCATTGGCGGGTATGCACAATATCGCGGTGACCACGATGCCCAAGATGCCGGCAATCAGTCCCTCGATGACCGTCTCCGCGTTGAACACATGGCTGATATCGCGCTTGCTCGCTCCCATAGCGCGCAAGATGCCGATCTCCTTCTTCCGCTCGAGCACGCTGATGTAGGTGATGACGCCGATCATGATGGACGAGACGACAAGCGAGATGGCAACGAACGCGATGAGCACCGCCGAGATCATATCGACGATCTCGGTCACCGAGCTCATGAGCACGCCGACGATATCGGTGTATGAGATGACCTTCTCGTCCTGCCCCGTTGCTTCCATCTCTTCGTTATATGCCGTCAGCGCATTGGTCACCACTTCTTTGCTTTCAAAGCTCCTCGGATAAATCGAGATGGAAGACGGCTCATCAACGTTGGCGTAGCCGAAACTCTTGAGATTATTGCCGTAGGTGCGTTCCTCGGCATTCATCATCGACGAGATGATCTCGGAAAGATCCTCCTCGCCTAAGTTGAACGAGAACGCATTGGCAAGAGCGCTCGGATTGTAGTTGATGGCATTCGACATGGTGTCGCCCATCTGGTCGGCAATGACAGAGTACGTTTTCGACATGATGACCGAAGTGAGCTGCTCTGCATATCCCGCCATCGCATTCGAGAGGTAATTTGAAAGAGCTGCCGCGATGCTGTCAGGCAGGGAATCAAGCCCTGCCGCCTCCGACACGACCATGCCGAGATAGTCGCGCACCGTCATATTGACGGTCGCTCCCTCGATCGATACCGAGACGATCGACGAATCGTCCGTCAACCATGCTGCGAACTCGCTCGGCAAGGTTTGGAGATTCACATTAGGATGCGTGTAGATGAACTGCGTCAGCAAGAACGCACCAGCCTGCGTGAGCGCTTCAGCCGTGGAACTATCGACGTTGATGTCCAAGCCGCTGAACGCATCGGGCGTAATCTGCGGGAACGCGGGCAAATCGGAGGACGATATGACATTCTCCAAACTCGACGGATCGAAATTCAGGGCGCCCGTGTCGATCTGGAACGCATTTGCGAAAGCCGAGGAATCGATGGTGAACAGCGAATTCATATCGAAGCCGCTCCGCGATTCGTTCGCCTCGTCCGCAAAGGTCTTTCCCGTGATGACATCAACGGTCTCGTCTGCGAGTTGTTCTTGCACGATCCGGCTCTTCGAAGCGTTATCCATCAGATGCAAAGTGAGCGAATACGGATAGTTCACACCCGCTCGGAGCATCGCGATGTCCTTCCCTTCGGCACGTTTGACGATGCCGACGATCTTGAGGTCCTCGCCCTCGCTGACCAACGATTTCATGTACTCGGAATCAGTGGTCTTGTCCTTCCAGACACCGTACGTCGAATCGTACTGATAGTAGTCGCTCGCATCGACGACCTTGAATGTGATGCCGACGATTTCGCTGTAGTCGTAGTTGCGGATATCGGTTGGCGTCTCAACCACTTTCTCGGCCATGAAGTCGTTGATCATGTCCTTCATTTCCTGAGAATCACGCAAGCCGAGCGCATAAAGCATGTAATCGCTGATATAGCCGCTGCCGCTCATCACGAGCACGCACTCGTTGTAGTTCTCAGGCCAACGTCCTGCAACCACATCGTATTGATTGATGTAGAGGTCCTCGTCCTCGGGCATCTGGAAGAACACATCGCTGCTGTACATCATCGACATGAGGCTGTTGCTGCTACCCGACCCTAAACCGAACGCCTTGAATGTGGTGTCCGGATTGACCTGGCGTGCACCATCCGAGATATCAGACAAAAAGATTTGCGGCTCGATGTTGTACGAGTATTCTATGGCGCGAACATCCTCGTCGATGCCGGCCTCGCCGCTATCGAGATAGACTTTGAGCGAAGCGAGGTCATTCGTGCCGATACGGGAGAACATGCTGGTCAACAGCCTCGAGACGCGCACCTTATCCTTATTCTCCTCCATATATGCTTGGCGCGCTTCTTGCTCCTTCTTTTTCTCCTCATCGGATTTCTCCTCCTGCTCGACGTTGCGCGCGAGCATCGAGGTCATATCGAAACCCGAACTCAGGATTTGCAGAGGATACTCCGAAAGCGTCTCTTCCTCGACTGAAGCGATGTAGTTGTTCACACCATTGGCAAGCGAAAGGATGGCGGCAATGCCGATGATGCCGATCGACCCTGCGAAAGCCGTCATGATGGTACGGCCCTTTTTGGTCATCAGGTTGTTGAATGAAAGGGCAAGCGCAGTCAAAAACGACATGGAAGTCTTGCGCACAGGATGCTCCGCCGGACTCGTAAGCTCGACGGCGGGGTTGAACGGGTTGGTATCGGACTCGATCCTGCCATCGCGCAGGTTGACAATGCGATTGGCATACTGTTCTGCAAGTTCTGGATTGTGCGTGACCATGATGACCAGACGGTCATTCGCGATCTCGGTGAGCAGGTCCATGATCTGCACGCTCGTCGTCGAGTCAAGCGCGCCTGTCGGCTCGTCGGCCAACAGGATGTCGGGGTTATTCACCAATGCACGCGCAATGGCTACACGTTGCATCTGCCCACCTGACAATTGAGCGGGCTTCTTATGGATATGTTCGGTAAGACCAACGCGGTCGAGCGCTTCGGCTGCGCGCTGGCGGCGCTCATCTCGATCGACACCTGATAACGTCAACGCAAGCTCAACGTTCGAAAGCACCGTTTGATGCGGGATCAGATTGTAGCTTTGGAACACGAAGCCGATGCGGTTATTGCGATAGGTATCCCAGTCGCGGTCCTTGTATTCCTTCGTGGATACGCCATCGATGACCAGATCGCCGCTATCGCATTGATCAAGGCCGCCAACCACGTTGAGCAACGTCGTCTTGCCCGAGCCAGACGGTCCGAGGATTGCGACGAATTCGTTATCGCGGAAAGAGATGGATACATCATCAAGAGCAACTTGCGTGAACGAACCTGTCTCGTATGCTTTACGAAGATGCTTGAGTTCGAGCATGTCAGTCTGCTTCCTAGTCAGTATGCGTATAATGCAAACCGTGCAACCGTAATATTGTACCTGCTTTGCAAAACAATGGAGACGAGCGTGAATAAGAATACACAAAGCATTGAAGAAAAGGCCCTTCAAGCACTTGTAGATCATGGTCTTGCGGATAAGACAAACCCGCTTCTGCTCATGGTGTCGGGCGGTTCAGACTCATGCGGTCTCGCCTACGTGATGCATGAGCTTGCGCAACAAGGCGAAATCGGCCCTCTTGCGATGCTCCATGTGAACCATTGCATTCGCGGACAGCAAGCCGATGACGATCAGCGATTCGTCGAGGCGCTCGCAGATGCGCTCGCCATTCCCTTATTCACATGCTCCATCGACATCCCCGCACTCGTTGCGAGCGAAGGCGGTAACCTCGAGGCGATTGCCCGCCGCGAACGTTACGCAGCAGCCCGCGAAGCACTGCAGAGCATATGCATCCACGAGAGCGTCCCCTATGAGGAAGGACGCATCTGCGTTGCCCATACGCAGAACGATCGCGTTGAGAATTTCTATATGCGCTCCATCGTAGGCACGGGTCCAGGCGGCTTGGCAGGCATGACGTGGCATACGGGCAATGTCATCCGCCCGCTGCTCGGCGTATCACGCGACGAGATTCGCAACTATCTTGAAGCACGCGCAGGCGATGCTGATCGCATCACCGTCACGGATGATGAAGGCGCCCTATGGCGTGAAGATGCCACGAATGACGATACCGAATACTTCCGCGCATACGTCCGCAGCACCATGATTCCCTTAGCGCTTGAAAAGAACCCGAATCTGTTCGAAACCTTATGCCGTACCATGGATTTGGTCGCCGACGAGGATGCGCACCTGGAGAATCTTGCCGAACAGGCAATCCGCACGCACGTGAACTGGACTGCACCATCTTCGGATCCCTTGCTCGACATCATGGGAGGCATCTTGCCTGACACGCGCCTTGCAGTGGTTAACGAGGGCGATGATGCGCCCGACTACTCGGCTGGATGCGTCATTGCCCCTATGTTTGGAGCAGAAGAGCTCGTCATCCGTCGCCGCGCGGTTTTCGATGTGCTGAGCATGATTCTTCCTGAAGAGATGCGTGTGGAGAACGCATCTGTGCAGGCAGTGCTCGATGCGTGGGACGGCGATACGATTCGCAGCGGCTACGTCACCAACATCCAAGGTAATCTCGCTGTCAGCGCGAACAAGCGCGGTGTGCGCATCGAACCGATGGAAGCCTATCGCGCACGCCGCAAGAAGCTCTAGCGCGCTCATCGTGAGCGAATCGGATGCCTGATGACCGTCTTCAGCCTTTCGGGCGCAACCTTGCGTGCATCGCTCAAATAGATTTCGTGATGGAATCGCTGGTCGGATATGTCGGGTTCATAACCTTGCTGCGCTGCGAACTCGTGCATGAGTTCAACGGTTGCCGGCTCGTCATCGTACGGGCCGATGTGCATGCATTGCACGCATAGTCCCTCGTCGTACGTAAAGAATTCGACCTTCGAGAAGTCGGTTTTCTTCTTGCGGGAAGCCTCTTCGATGGCCCAATCGAAATCCGCTTTCGTCACGAAATCGGGTAGACGGATGACCGAGATCCAGCTGAAAACGTCCTTGCGCGCATAATCGATGCCCGAAATGCCATCTTGCCACCAGAAACCCTCGAGCGGTGGTACGACATAATCGAAATAGCCCTCGATGCTATGGTCGCCCTTTTTGCTCATCTTGATGGTGAATGCAATGCCGTACAAAAGATTGATTGCCTGCTTGTATTCGCCGTCCTCTTGGTTGGGATCGCCGCGACCGCGCACGGCAATGAAATTCATGCTTGGTACGTTAACGATGCTCGGCTTTGCCTTTGGAGCATAGAATTCCTTGTATTCCTTCTTGAAATCGAATGCCATGGCTATTCCCCGGATCTAGCGCTTGTCATTCACGTCGATGATCCTACCGACGAAGACCCAGTGCGTCTGCCATTCGCCGTCATCATCACGCGGGAAAATACCTGGCTGGGCTGCGTAGAACTCTTGGATCTCCGGTACGAGGTCCTCTTTCACGATCTGATGCTGATAGAGCTTTTTGCATAAGAAGGTCAGATTCGCTTCCTCATAGGTTACGCTCTCGCCCATGGCGATGGGCGTTAGGCCGCACGCTGCCGCTTTATTGCCATCGCGCCCGGAATGCGAGCCCATATAGCCGAGCATCTTCTTGAAGCCTTTCGGGAAGAAGCTGATTGTGAACTGGTCGCTTTGCTGCACGAATTCGAGCGTATAGCGTGTAGGGTACAGGAATATAGTCGCAACCTCGCCGCCGTTTCCGGGCTTCACCCAAGTGGTGCCGAGCATGCCCCAAGCTATGGTGCAGGAGTTGAAGTGTTCAAGGTTTCCCGCCGTTGCAAGCGCCCATTCCTTCTCGAACAGCTCGAAGATCTTGTAATCCTTCTCAGCGAATTCCTTCACCTCAAGCCCCTTTCTACGAGAAACCACCCTGACGTGGAACGTGCTTTCGCGCAAGCAGGCGTGGGATTTGGCACAGGCCGACCGCGAGGATGAATAGCGCGATAAACCATAGAATCGATTGCCAAACCGGCATATTCCACACTTGGAAGAACGGATATGGGCCGTCCCATAAGCGCATGATGTTGCACGGATACGCTACTGCCGCATATGCAAGCGTCGGCGCAAAGCCAATGAGACTCTGTTTGAAGGTCATTGTGCGGTCGGCCTCGAACAGCACGTATGATATCGTCACGACCAAAGGTGCGCCAAGATGTGTCACAGACTTCACGCCATCGACGTACATCATATAAAAGCCTGGATAACCTGCATTCACCAACATCGGCACGAGAATGAACGTCACAACGAACAGCGTCATGAGCAAAACGCAACTCGCCATATATTTGAGCCAGCGCATCGTGCGGCTGATCTCGGTCCCCGCGCGCAATGCGCGGACTTCCGCGACTGCGCACATCGCGCATACGATACCCGCAAATAGATTCGAGCATTCGGTATAGAAGATGAAATTGCCGAAAGGCCCGTTCTTTTTGATACCGCGGTACATGGCATATGCCTCGACTGCGAACACGAGGATGTTCACCACGATGGCAACTATCATGCGTTTGCGTGAGCGGGTCATGATGTCCCTTCGACAGGCATCGGCACTGCGGGTTTCGTAACGATTGGGTTGGCAAAACGATTATGCAGCAGCGACATGCGCGCGTCTAGATTTGTATATAATCCAATGCAGACGAAAGGATGCGCTTGTCAAGGCATCTCAAGGAAGGATACCGCTTTGACGTACTACTCGGATTACGATACGCCCATCATCGGCAAGCTCGTTTTCGCAAGCGATGGCGAAGGCCTATGCGGTTGCTGGTTCGACAACGATCGATACTTCGGCATCGGCGTCGATGGATGCTTGGAACGAAAGGACGACCTGCCGGTTTTCGAGCAGGTACGCGCTTGGCTCGACCGCTACTTTGCAGGTGACGCACCCGATCCTCGTGAGTTGCCGTTATGCGCCCGCGCAACCGAGTTCCAAATGCGAGTACGTGAGGCCATGCTCGATATCCCTTATGGGCAGACCACTACGTATGGCGCCATAGCAAAACGCCTCGAAGCCGAAACCGGCAAACGCCAGTCCGCACGTGCGGTTGGCGGTGCTGTCGGCCACAATCCGCTGTGTCTTATCGTTCCGTGCCATCGCGTGGTTGGATCAAATGACAACCTGACCGGTTTCGGCGGTGGTATCGATACCAAAATCAAGCTGCTCGAACACGAACACGCGATGAAAAGCACGTTCAAACGCCCGACGAAAGGCACCGCGCTCGAAGGTATTGCAGGAGCTGCACAATCGGTTCTCGGATCGGGAGCATAAGCATGGCACGCTACTTCGAATACGGTGATGAGGAGATCAAGTACCTCAAATCCAGGGACAAGAAGCTGGCGGCAGCCATCGAAGCGGTTGGGCATGTGTATCGCGAAATGGAAGGCGACGACCTATTCGCAGGCGTCGTGCATCACATCGTTGGCCAGCAGATATCCTCGGCAGCACAGGCTACCGTGTGGGCGCGCATGCTTGAGGCTTTGGGCGAAGTGACTCCCGAGACCGTAAGCGCGGCAAGCGAAACCGAGTTGCAGAAGTGCGGCATCACGTTCACGAAAGCTGGTTACATAAAAGGCTTCGCCGAAAAGGTCGTTTCGGGCGAATTCGATATCGATGCCGTGGAGCATATGGATGACGCTGATGCGATCGCTGCGTTAAGCGCCCTGCCCGGCATCGGCGTATGGACGGCCGAGATGCTTTTGCTCTTCAACCTTGGACGGACCGACATCTTAAGCTTTGGCGATCTTGCCATACATCGTGGCATGCGCATGATCTACCACCATCGCAAGGTCACACGGAAAATGTTTGAGAAATACCGCCGCCGCTATTCTCCATACGGGAGTGTGGCGAGCTTGTATCTGTGGGCTGTTTCACATATGGATGTGCCCGGTTACGACCGCGATTATGCACCTAAGACCACACGGAGGAGATGATCATGGTGCCCGATACCGTTTTGGCGAAGAACACCGCATACACACGCGAATATCTCGACATCATCGACTCGCTTGACGGAGACATCCCCGGTCGCGAGTCCGCATTCGCCTATATGGAGAATTCAACGGCGCTTGTACACTACATCCAAGCCGAATCATCCTTCGTGCCGCGTCTGTTCGATCGCACAACCTACGACCTGATGAAAGACCTTGCAGAAACCGCGCACCGCATCTGTGAGAAGATCATACGCCGCTACTTGGACGATCCCTCATACCGAGAGCTGTTCGACTACGATGAGCGCCTGCGCGAACTCATCCTCATCCCGCAGCGCTATGATGCGCTCCTCCCTTTCGCGCGCTTCGACGTCTTCTTGGACGAAGATGCGCTCACGGGGGGCTTCTGCGAATGGAACGCAGACGGTTCGTCTGGCATGAATGAGGACCGCGAACTCAATATCTCCATCGCACAATCCGAGACGTTTCGTCGTTTCGCGGAAATGCATCAAGTGCAAACATCCGACTTGTTCAATCCTTGGGTCGAGGAGTTCATCCGCATTTACAATACGTTCGAAAACCGAGTCGAACATCCCACGTTCGCCATCGCGGACTTCATGGAAAACGCCGTCGTGGACGAGTTCCGCGTATATGCGCGCTATTTCGGTGAGCACGGCTACCCCTGCCTTATAGAGGACGTGCGCGACCTGTCCTACGATGCCGATGCGCGAGAGTTGCGCGATGCGAAGGGCCGTAAAATCGATGCCATCTGGCGCCGCGCCGTGACGAACGATGTGCTCACGAACTGGGAAGCAAGCCAACCGATGATCGCCGCCGTACGCGATGGCGCCGTCGCACTCATCGGAAGCTTCGCGGGTCACATCGTGCACGACAAGCAGATCTTCAGTGCTGTGTTCTGGCCAGAAACGCGTGAGATGCTCACACAGGAAGAATGCGATTTCGTGGACGCTTGGGTTCCGCGTACGGTGTTCTTAGACGATGAGCACATCGACCTTGATGAAATCCGCGCGAACAAAGATGCATGGATCATCAAGCCGACCGACCAGTATGGTGCACATGATGTGTACACAGGACAAATGCATTCTCAAGAGGAGTGGGAGGATATCATCGCGCGCTTCGCGAATAATGCAGCAGGCGCGCCATTCCTCGCGCAGACCTACTTGACGCCGTATAAGACCGAGCTTCTTCCCATCTGCAACGATCTTCTTATCGCCGACGATGCCGACATCCCGCGCGATATCGTTCGTTACAACAACATGCCTGGGCTATATTCGTTCAACGGAACGTTCGGCGGCGTGTTCGCACGGCTGGGACCGAAGCCCATCATCAGCCAGCCCATGGGAGACCTGACAAGCGCCGTCGTATGGGTTGATTGCAATTTGTAAGTAATAACGTGGCGATTCCGCCACGAACGAAATGAGCCGAATCGCATCGATACCCGCGCGATGCAACAACGACGAGACAAAGGAGTCGCACCATGAAAGCACAGTTCATCCATCGCTGCACGCACGTCCTCGACAAAAAGGCCACGATCGCGTTCTACGAGAAGGCTTTAGGATTCCATGTTGACCGCGAGGTCGGTCCCGAGGATGGCTCGTGGACGAACACGTTCTTGGTGAACGATGCCTCGCCTTTCATGCTCGAGCTCACGTGGAATCGTGGTCGTGTGGAACCATACGAGAATGGTGGCTCTGATACGCATATCGCCTTCCGTGTCGACGATATCGATGCATTCCATGCGCTGCATGAGGAGATGGGGTGCATCGTGTTCGAGAACACGCATATGGGTCTGTATTTCATCACCGATCCCGATGGTACTTGGATCGAGATCCTGCCAGAAAAGCGACCCGAGTAACAGCTAAGGCAAACATGGAAGATCAAGGGCGCGCATATGATGCGCGCCCTTGATTAATGCCCGAAAACAATGGTGTTCGTTACATATTTCCGAAGAGCACGTCGTGCATGTGCGTGCGCGCCACAGAAGCAAGCTCGTGCATCGAAGAAATCGGCGTTGAACGCGCATCCATCATCTTGAAGTGCGGGAAGAACCGTGAGAGATGGTACGGTATGTCGGGGTCGATGTCGGCGAGCCACGTGCAGAGCGCATCGATCTCCTTCGCCGTATCGTTCAACCCGGGAACCACAAGCGTAGTCACTTCAACGTGGCAGGTGCCGCTCCTAACGAGCGTTTCGATTGTTCGTTTTACGGCAGTCAGATCGCCCCCAAGCGTCCGATACCCTTCCTCCGTGAAGCACTTGAGATCGATGTTCGCCGCATCGATAAGCGTTGCGACCTCTGCGAGCGGCTCTGCATTCACCATGCCATTCGAAACCAAGACGTTTTTAAGTCCGGCATCGTGCGCGAGCTGAGCAGTATCACGCACAAATTCCCATCCTGCAAGCGGTTCATTGTAGGTATAGGCGATACCGATACAGCCGCGATACCGCAAGTCTAAAGCCCGCTGAACGATTCCTTGCGGCGTGGCCGAGAACCATTGGACCCCATCAGCGCCCACTTGAGCGATGGAATCGTTCTGACAGAAAGGACAGCGCATCGTGCAGCCATAGCTGCCAAGAGAAAGCACTGTGGTGCCGGGATTCCACCGCGCGATGGGCTTCTTCTCGATCGGATCGAGCGCGAGCGAAGTGATGCGGCCGTAAGATTGCGGGACAATCGCTTCGCCATCGGAAACGCGAGCGCGACAATACCCCACCTGGCCCGATGCAAGAGAGCATGCGTGCGGGCAGGTGCCACACGTCAATCGGGCTGCCGTCACATCGCTCATGGGATCCTCGGCTCGCCGCCACGCGTATAGCGGACGACTTCGAAACGCTCAAGCTGCACGTTGGTATCGAGGGGTGAGATACCCGCCTTCCGCTTCGCGATGAAAACCTGCTCGTCCACCGTATCGACGCCTTCAAGATTCGGCAGAAGCAAGCCGCGCCGCCAACCCTTCGTCACGATAACACCGTAACGTACGGGGTCGAGCTGGTCGGTCGATTCAATCGGCTCGGCCGGTGCAAGCACGTCGACCGAATACTCGAGATAATCGAGCTCATCTTCGGTCACCGAATCGAAACGCGGATCGCGCGAGCAGGCCGAAATGCCATTCTGGAGGATTTCCTGAGCAACGTTTTCGCGAGTAGGCGCGATGGTTCCGATACAGCCGCGCAGTTGACCATGCTCATGCAGCGATACGAACGCACCGGCTTGCGTGTTGAGAAGCTCTTGCGGTACATCCGCAGGCAGTTGAGCAGCCCTGCCTGTACGCACGTAGGTCTCTACCGAGAGCCGTGCGAGTGCGATGTGCGGATCCACGTCTTCGCTGACTTCGGGTTCCTGCTCGTCGGGTGCGGCATCCTGAACCGGCCAAGAAGGTTCGCATTCGCACGACGGGAGGTCGGCAATGCGAAACGCCGCAACACCGTAGCCGACGCCGAAGGTTCCTTCGTGAGACAGAAGCTCGGCATCAACATCGAGTCCCTCGAGCGCGCCGGCCATGATCTGGAAAGAACGTAAACCGCACTCGGAAGCCGCCTCGCACAGATTGGCATCCATCATGAATAGACCGTCCAAGTCGCCTGCAGCGAACAACTCGCAAATCTGCGCGTCGAACGCCGGACCTTCGGGCACATATCCGTAGGGACCATCGGCCTTGAGCTTATGGGAAAGGTCGCCGCTTGCGATGAACGCAACGCGTTTTCCCTGTTCATTCGCAACATGCGCAATGATGCGACCCAACTCGCGGTGCGTTTCTGCTGGAAGCATCGACAAGCCGATGCGCACGATAGGACAAGGCAAGTCGACTCCAAGCTGACCATCCTCGCCTGCTGCCTCCCGATATGCTTCTCGCACGAAATACAGCGGAACCAAGGTGGCATGGTCCATATCGTCGCGGTAATCATCGCTTGTCGCTGCAGGAATATCATTCTTGCGAAGCTCGCTAACCAGTGTCCGAGCGAACGTGATATCGCATCGTGCCTCGATGCAGCAGACAGGCACGCGGAACTGCGCCATCGAGCCCCAGAGCATCGCATCGGTCGTTATGTGGAACACGTTGCGAAAGTATGGAGCATGAGGCGATGTCACCACGATCACATCGGGTTTCGCAGCCAGAACCTCGCGCGCGATCTGATGGTATGCATCGATGGTTGCCTGGATTTTCTTCTCTTCCCCGCGACCGACTGCGGGCACGATCAGTGGAGGATGCGGCACTGCGCACGCATAGACGATTCCCATGGAAACCTCCTTACATTGCCGTTTTCCAAGCAGGCACATACATTGTACGCCAGCGGGGAGCCATATGCTATGATGGCAGCAGTGCGCGCGGCACAGGGTCGTGCGCGACCAAGTCCTTCAAGGGGATGTCTTTTTGGTCATTGTTCTGTAGAAGAACGCCAACTGAATAGGATTTGAACAAGCAGCATCCGCTGCTGTAGTTGGTATGCGCAATCATTTAGTTCCATAACAATCTGCAGAAGGAGAACCATCATGAACACATTCCCGAAAACGGGGTCTTTCCCCACATCCATCATCCAGTCTAAGATCATGGGTCCAAACCCTTTGAAGCTTTGCGAGGAATTGCTTGAAGGTAGCGCGATTGCACCAGGGTCTGTCGTGCTCGACCTCGGCAGCGGCACGGGCATCACCTCGTGCATGCTGGCGCGTGAATACGGCTTTTTAACCTACGCCGTGGATTTATGGAGCGAACCGGGCGACAACATGCGCTTCTTCGAGGAGATGGGGCTTTCAAATCGCGACATTTGCCCCATAAAGGCAGACGCAACGCAAGGCCTCCCCTTTGCAACCGGATTCTTCGATGCTGTGGTGAGCATCGATTCTTACAACTACTTCGGACGCGACCCGGAATACCTGGGCGCAAAGCTTCTGCCGTACGTCAAGGCTGGCGGCATGATAAACCTTGCTTTTCCCGGCATGGTGCGCGACTGCCACGATGATTTGCCCGAGTGTTTGCTCGCGTCGTGGACGCCTGAACAGCTTGAGTACATGCATGACATGAACTGGTGGCATGCGCTCATCAGCCAAACAAAGGACATTGAGATCATCGATATGCATCAAATGGCTTGTACCGCCGAGGCATGGGACGATTGGCTTGCATGTGACAATGAATACGCACGCGGCGACCGCGCAGCCATCGAGGCAGGAGCTCTTGACTACTTGAACACGATCGCCGTTGTGCTCAGACGTCTTTAGGATATCTACTAAGAATGGCCTCCCGCTCGGAGGCCGTTCTTTCCTTGAATCCATGGGGCGGAATGATGGTTACCAGATGCGGGGCACGAGACGCCACTTCACGCGCGTCATATACTCGTCGTAGCCCGCAAGGCCTTCTGCAAGCACTTCTTCTTCGTTGCGGATTCGCTTTACGATGATAGGAATATACACAAGCATGATGATGAACGAGAACGGTGAGCCGAGCACGATGGGCATCGACAGAAACAGGAAAAGCGTCACGCTATACATTGGATGCCGCACGATGCCATAGAGGCCGGTATCGACCACATGCTGTCCTTCTTGAACCTCGACCGTACGCGACAGGTATGCATTCTCACGCATGACCTCGGCATAGAGACCGTAAGATACGAGAAAAATCACGACGCCTATCCACGTCGCCCACGAAGGAAGCATGATCCAGCTGAAACGAACGCCGAGGCCGGCTACCACGAACGCGGCAACGAACATGAGCGCTGAAAGCGCAAGCACCGCTTTCTGCTCGGATTCGTCTTCCTTGGCATCCAAACGTTTGCGCAACAAATCCGGCGCTTTACGCATCATGATAAGGCCGGCAACAAACATCGGCACGAAAAGGATTCCCATGAAAAGCCATCCTTGCCACCAGGCAAGCGTCCCTGCAGGCACGAATAACAGCAGGCCGACGACCACGACGCCCGCCACGAATTTCTTTATTGCAGTTGAGAAAAGCTTTTCATCCATCGAAGCATCTGCCCCCAATCATCCAAAGATGATAGCAGAAAAGCCCTCCTTGGGTGCCTCCTGGATGCAAATGGCAAGGCGGAGAATATTTGCCGCGCCCAACAGGAACCACGTTCATGCATTCTTATCTGGAAGTGTGTTTTTACGCCTACTGGCAACGTGTTCCCCATTGACTGCCTTTATAATCAACGTATGCCATTCGACAACGACACACAACGTGAAGCAGCGCGAAAGCGTCTCGAAGCACGCATGCGTGCCCGAGAGGGCGCAGGGCGCACTACGCGCAGCGGGCACACGCAAGAAAACCGTCCGCATAGGCAGGCGCAGCGTTCGCGTGGGCAATCCAACACAGTGGTTATCTCGCCAACTGCGCAACTCGTCATCGCGGGCATTATCCTGCTCGTAATCGTCATTCTCATTGTTTCGGGCATCCGCAGCTGCAGCCAATCAGATCAAAGCCCTGAAGCATCGGGCTCTGGCACCAGCACGGAACAGGCAAGTGATGAGGGCAACACGCAGGACATGCCTGAAGACGAACAATCTGAGGGCAACCTCACGTCCTTCAACCCGTATATCGGACTCATGCCGCTGTTTTCCGAGCTCAGCCGCGAGGGAATCGACCATGATTACATCGCCATCATCATCGGTGCAGAGTATGCCGATATGCTCATCGAAGAGGCACAGACGAGCAGCGAGGCGCTCTGGATCGCCTCGAACCCCGATGAATACCTCGAGGATGGCCCAACGGTACGCTATAAGCTATTGAAACTTGCCGCTAAAGAGCCAGAAGCTGTTTCCTTCGTGCGCGAATGGCCAGATAAATATTGCGCTGACGAACCCGATTACACTGAAAGCCACACTGACGAGTCATCGAATGGTGTACCGCGCTTCTACCAGTGGGACAAGCGTTGGGGCTACACCGAATACAGTTCGACGACCTTTGCGTTGACCGGTTGCGGCCCAACCACGATGGCAATGGTCTATCAGGCGATAAAGGGCGATACATCTATGGATCCCTATGCAATGGGCGTGTGGTGCATCGATAACGGCTACGCAACAGCATATGATGGAACCGACAGCGCCTTCTTCACCGATGGTGCGAACGAACTCGGCCTTAACAGCCAGCGCATTGGTACGGATGCGTACTCTATTACGGAAGCGCTTTCCTCGGGCAAGCTCGTAATCGCGAATGTCGGCCCAGGCGACTTCACCGAAGGCGGCCACTACTTCGTTATCACTGGCATCAATGCCGACGGAACTGTCACAATCAACGACCCCTACTCTGCCGTCCGCTCTGCGAAAAGCTGGGATCCCGAACTGATCGCCGAACAATCGAAGGCACTTTTCGCAATCAGTTAGGCCTGCATATACAAGATAAGCATTGAGGAAAAGGCAGAAGATATGGCTAGCAGCGAAGAGTACTTGGATTACGTGCTTGACTTGCTGAGCATCGCACCCGAGATTACCACGCGGAAGATGATGGGCGAATATATGCTCTATTCATGCGGGAGGATCTTCGGCGGAGTTTACGATGACCGCTTCCTCGTGAAGGATACGCCCGCTTCCCGAGCAGTTCTTTCAACCTACGAGATGCCCTACGAGGGCGGCTCGCCCATGTTGCTCGTGGATATCGAGGATCGCGTCGCTCTTGCCGAACTAATCGCTGAGATGCTCCCGGACCTTCCCGCACCGAAAAAGCGCAAGTGATCAGTTTTCCATGCCATTGGCACTTCGGCTTTGGTGATCAAAAAGCTCCATCAATGAAGAGGATGATTTCGGAGAAAGCCGCTCGGCTCTTTTAGATCTTCGCCATTTCAGCGCAGACCGTGTTGTACCAGTGCTCCCAGTTGGGCGGGCAGTATTTCTTCGCACCGGCCTCGGAAACGGTATAGCCGTAGCCGCGTGCTAAACCGCGCACATGGGCATCGATCGCCTCTTCCCAGCTACTCCAGCTGATGCCGCCCCAGCCCCAAGCATTGTAGCTGCGGTAGCAATACAAGCCCTTTGAGCTCTCCACCCAAGAAATAGCGGGAGAAAAGCGCGGATCCACTCCGTAATCCCAAGCGGCGGCAGCGAAAACGCTCCCGTATCCAGCCAAGGGATACCCTGCCAAATATGCATCGATGCGAGGTGCCCATTCAGCAATGAACTCATCGCGGTCGGTGTTGCCGCTGTTTATCGGGTCAACCGCTGGAGCCGAGGCTGACACAGTACCCGAGCTCGGGGTCTCCTCTTCCGACTGCCCCTCAGATTGTTCGCGCGCCTCTGCTTCGCGAGCAGCTTGCTCGGCAGCTTCCTGGGCTGCTGCAGCCGCTGCGGCCTCAATGGCCTGCTGACGAACCGCCATAGCTTCGTTGAGCGCTTCCTTCGCGTTTTTTTGCTCTTCCAGGGCTTCTTCGCGCTCTTGCTCGAGCTCAGCCTGGACGGTTTTCAGCTCATCCTGCATAGCCGAAAGCTGCATCATCTCCTGGATGCTTCTGTTATGGATATACCCCATGTACGATAGCTTATCCAAGAATTCCTTGAAGCTCCCTGACTCGAGCACGGCGTTCACAAGCGAATACCCATCACGGTTCATCTTATAGATCACTCGCATAGCTGATGCGCTTTTCTCGCGTTGCACGGGAATCTTCTTTTCGAGCTCGGCAATGCGTGCCGTGTTCTCGGCTATGCGCTGCTCGAGCTCCTTAACCTTCACCGTAACCTCATTGAGCGCAGCAGACGTTTCCTCAACGCGCTGTTGCAGCTCGGACGGCACATCGTCGATGTTGTCCGTCTCGGCAAAAGCAGGCGCAGCTTGGAATGCAAGCGTCAGCGCAATAGCAACGACGAACGCAGCTAGCGCCAGAGCGAACGCGGATCGAGCACCATATGTCGGGAGAGAGTGCATGTGTGTATTATAGGGTTTCAAGAATGGACAACCGCCTACCCCCATGAAGTGTGCACATCTACGGTATTTGAATTTTCAGGGCGTCCCTTGAAAACCAGGGATCGCATGCCTGCGATAACGCGCTTGATAGTTCCCACTCACTCGAATTCTGTCTCGTAAAAGCGCATGGATAATCGCATGCTCGACAAGACGAGTATTATGTACATGCACACCGCGCGTAAAACCATTTGTACTCATACGCAAACTTGGTGTAACAACAGAAACTGCAACTCAATAATCAGGAAGGTGACTATGCTGATAGGCATTCCAAAAGAAGCGCCCGGTCAAAAGCTCGTCGCTGCAACGCCTGACACGACTGCCAAGCTCATCAAACTCGGCTATGACGTGTGCGTTGAGACGGGTGCGGGCATCGAAGCAGCATATCGTGACGCAGACTACGAGGCTGCTGGCGCGAAGATCGTCAACACTGAAGACGTTTTCACATCCGACATCGTCTGCTGTCTCGACACGCCCTCGGCTGAAAAGCTTGCCCTCATCAAGCAGGGAGCAACGCTTATCTGCCGTATGAACCCATGGGGCAATGCGGACGATATCGAAACGTTCAAGAAAATGGGCATCACAGCACTGGCCATGGATGCCGTCCCGAGGTTGACCCGCGCGCAAAGCCTCGACGTTCGCAGCTCCATGATGAATGTCAGCGGTTACCGCGCTGTCATCGAGGCAGCCAGCGAATTCGGCCGCACGTTCGCCGGCCAGGTGACAGCAGCTGGAAAAACGCAGCCTGCAAAGGTCTACGTCATCGGCGTCGGCGTGGCAGGACTTTCCGCCCTCGGCACCGCTGGTTCCATGGGAGCCCAAATCTTCGCGACCGACGTACGCCCCGAAGTCGCCGACCAAGTTGAATCTCTCGGTGGTACATTCGTCGAGATTCCCGTCAAGCAAGAGAGCAAAGACGGTTACGCCAAAGCGCTCGACGAGGAACAGCAGAAGCTCACGCTCGCCGTTTATACCGAGCAATGCGCGAAGAACGATATCATCATCACGACGGCTGCCGTCCCTGGCCGTCCTGCTCCCCTGCTCATCACCGAGGAAGCCGTCGCTGGCATGAAGCCGGGCAGCGTCATCGTCGATATGGGTGCTTCACCGCTCGGTGGCAACTGTGCGCTTTCTAAGCCAGGCGAAGTCGTCGTGACAGATAACGGTGTCACGATCATAGGCTATATGGACCTGCCGAGCCGCATGCCCGGACAGTCCAGCCAGCTTTACGGACAGAACATCGTCAACTTCTTCAAGCTCACCACCCCGGGCAAAGATGGCAAGCTCGTGCTCGATGAGGATGACGCAGTCGTACGCGGCGTCACCGTCACTCTGAACGGCGAGGGCATGTGGCCCCCACCTGCAGTGCAGGTTTCCGCAGCACCAAAGCAGGAAGAGGCAGCATCTGCTGCTGCCGAAACTGAGCCTGAGGAGAAATCTGGTTTCGCGAAGCACTGGTGGAAGATACTCGCGGCCATCCTCCTCGTACTGCTTGTCTTGTTCGCCCCCGCATCGATGCAGACTCACTTCACCGTGTTCGCACTTGCATGCATCGTCGGCTTCTACGTCATCACGGCTGTCACGCACTCGCTGCACACGCCGCTCATGTCCGAGACGAATGCCATTTCCGGCATCATCGTCGTCGGCGCAGTATTCCAAGTCGTTACAGGCTTGGTTACCGGCAACATGGCCATCGTAGTGCTCTCGGCCATTGCCGTGGCTATCGCCTCCATCAACATCTTCGGCGGCTTCCTCGTCACACGACGAATGCTGAAGATGTTCGAAAGGAGCTCTGAGTAGCCATGACAACCATGCTCAATAGCTTCCAGGCTCTCGCCTACATCCTTGCCGCATTGGCATTCATCCTCGCCCTCGCAGGGCTTTCCAAGCAGACGAGCGCTGCACGAGGCAATACGCTCGGAATCATCGGCATGGCGATAGCGCTCATCGCTGCGATCGTCGTCGCTCTCTCCGGAGCCGGCAACCATGTGCTCACTGCAATCGGCATCCTTGCGGTTGCCATCGTCATAGGCGCCATCATCGGCATCCTCCGTGCCAGAAGCGTCCAGATGACCGAGATGCCGCAGCTCGTTGCCATGTTGCACTCATTCGTGGGCGCGGCAGCCGTGCTCGTCGGCTTTAACTCATTCCTTGCCACACCTGGAGCCAATACCGCAGAAAACGCCTATCATCTCGGTGAAGTAGGCTTGGCAGTCTTCATCGGCGCCGTAACGCTCACAGGTTCCATCGTCGCCTTCCTCAAGCTGTCCGCGAAGATTTCTGGCAAGCCGCTCACGCTGCCTGGTCGTAATGCGATAAATCTCATCGCGCTCATCGTCTGCATCGCGCTCATCGGCTGGCTCATCACTACGCGTGGCGTGGAGGCTGGCCTCGTACCGCTGTGCATCCTCACGGTCATCAGCCTGTTGCTCGGCGCACATCTCGTGCTCGCCATCGGCGGCGGCGATATGCCCGTTGTTGTCTCCATGCTCAACAGCTATTCCGGTTGGGCAGCTGCGATGGCAGGCTTCACGCTCGGTAACGACCTTCTCATCATCACCGGCGCGCTCGTCGGCTCGAGCGGTGCGTATCTCTCGTGGATCATGTGCAAGGGCATGAACCGCAGCTTCATAAGCGTCATCCTCGGCGGATTCGGCGGAAATGCCACAGCCGGTGGCGGCGAAGCCAAGGACTACGGCTCTCACACGGAAATCACCGCAGAGGAAACGGCTGCGCTGCTCAAGAGCGCCAAGCGTGTCGTCATCACGCCTGGCTATGGCATGGCTACAGCTCAGGCGCAATTCCCCGTTGCCGATTTGGCTCGTAAGCTGCAGGCCATGGGCGTCGACGTGAAGTTCGGCATCCATCCGGTTGCCGGCCGTATGCCGGGTCACATGAACGTGCTGTTGGCCGAGGCGAAAGTCCCATACGATAGCGTTTACGAGATGGATGAGATCAACGACGATTTCGGCGATGTCGACGTCGTGCTCGTCATCGGCGCGAACGATACGGTCAACCCCTCTGCCCTTACTGAGCCGAACTCCCCCATCGCGGGCATGCCGGTCTTGCGGGTATGGGAGGCAGAGCGCGTCATCGCGTTCAAGCGCAAGATGGGCAACGCGGGTTATTCCGGCGTGGTCAATCCGTTGTTCTTCAACGACAACACCGATATGCTGCTTGGCGATGCCAAGGGCAGCGTGGAGGCGATACTCGCCGCGCTGTAAAACGCGCAAGATATCGTATCGATCGAAGGGCCGCGCAGACACCGTTCACGCGGCCCTTCGACTATGTATAGAGCAGCGGATGTTTCCGCAAAGAGCACCAAAACCCATTCTGTAATCCTCATATGCGCTTCGGTATCCCGCGCATCGATAAAAACCGCGCGGGTAAAATGGAAGCCGTACAAAGGCTGCTGCGCGGCTCGCTTATGCGCGGCGGTATCAACATGGGCGATTCGGAAAGGACGAAAGATGTTTGATATTACGGTAGTCGGAGATATCCTCATCGAAGCACTTGCGAAGATCATCTTGGCTCTGCTTGTTTGGATCATCGGTAGAATCATTGTCAACTGGCTGCTGAAACTCCTCGAGAACATGAAGGCATTCAAGCGCCAAGAGGAAACGCTCCGCAAGTTTTTGCTCAGCGCCGCGAAAATCGTGCTCTATGTCATCCTGGTGGTCTCCATCATCGGAATCTTGGGTGTACCGATGGCTTCCATCATCGCGGTCCTGGCTTCCGCAGGCCTCGCCATCGGCATGGCGATGCAGGGTTCTCTTTCAAATTTCGCAGGCGGCATCATGCTGCTGATCTTCAAGCCTTTCAAAGTCGGTGACTACATCAGCGCAGCAGGCGGCGAAGGAACAGTCAAGGAAATCAACCTGTTCTACACCGTTCTGAATACCATCGATAACAAGGCCGTTTCCATCCCGAACGGCTCGCTTATGAACGCCAACGTGACGAACATGTCGTCCGAGGAACTCCGCCGTGTTGATCTGACATTCGGATGCGCGAAGGGCGAGGACGTGGCGAAGGTTCAGCAGGTCATGCTGGATGTCATGGCCGCCGATAAGCTTGTACTGAAGGATCCCGCACCGTTCGCACGGCTTTCGGGTGGAAGCAACGAAGCCATGGAGTTCACGACCCGTGCATGGTGCAAATCCGCAGATTATTGGACCGTGTATTTCGACTTGACTCAAGCGATTACCGAAGCGCTCGGTCGTGCCGGCGTGCATGCTCCCGCACTTCGCGTGGTTGCTGACAAGTAAAAGCACTACTTCCTGAAAAGCATTTCGCGTCTGGAACTCAAGCTGATGCGAAGCGCGAGGCAATCTCGCATTTCGCCGATTGCCATGATGCCCGCACGCGAAATGCAGCCCGGGATACCCTTAGTCTCCATCGCAGCATGCCGTATCCGATAGGCGTTCCCGAAAGGATTATCTGATAGAATGTCATGCGGCCTTTTCGCGTACACCGCAAGAAGGCCTCCGTTTCTACAAGCTGCTGTTCCTCGAAAGAAGGAATGAAACAATGCTGAACATCGAGCACTTGACCAAGCGATATGGCGATAAGCTCGCCGTCGACGACCTTTCGCTGCATATTGCACCCGGAGAGATTTACGGTTTCATCGGTCCCAACGGTGCAGGCAAAACGACGACGATCAAGTGCGCGGTTGGCATCCTGCAGTTTGACGAGGGCGATGTGCATATCGATGGCCATTCGATTGCGGAAGACCCCTTATATTGCAAGGGAATCATCGCATACATCCCCGATAATCCCGACTTGTATGATTATATGAGCGGTATCAAGTATCTCAATTTCATCGGAGATGTGTTCCGTATTCCACCCGATGAACGTCAGCGCAGAATCCACGAGCTAGCTAACACCTTCGGACTCACGAACGACCTTGCACAGCCGATTGCCTCCTATTCGCACGGCATGAAGCAGAAGCTTGCCGTCATCGCCGCCTGGATGCACGCGCCTAAGCTCATCGTAATGGACGAGCCTTTCGTCGGTCTCGACCCTAAAGCATCCCATACGCTCAAGATGATGATGCGCGCGCATTGCGATGCCGGCGGTGCGATCTTCTTCTCCACGCACGTGCTCGAAGTCGCCGAGAAGCTGTGCGATAAAGTGGCCATCATCCGCCAAGGCAAGCTCGTACGTTCGGGCACCATGGAAGAAGTCAAGGGCGATGACAGTCTCGAAGATGCCTTCTTGGAACTGGAGGCAGACTAGATGTTCACCATCCTCCTGAAGAAGCAGTTCCAAGAAATCTTCAAGGGCTACTTCTACGATGCGAAGAAGAACCAGATGCGCTCGAAAGGGTCCATTATCGCTTGGTTCGCGTTCTTCGCCATCATCATATTCGGCGTGTTTGGAAGCATGTTCGTCTCGCTGGCGGTAACGCTGTGCGAACCTTTGGTCAGCGCAAACGCCGGATGGCTGTATTTTGCGATCACGGCAAGTACCGCCATCTTGGTCGGCGTGTTCGGCACGGTAGCCACCGGCTATACGGCGCTGTTCCTCGCAAAGGATAACGACCTTTTGCTATCGTTACCCATTCCAGTGAAGGACATCGTCGCAGCGCGTCTCATGAGCACGTTCCTGCTCGGAACCTTATATACGGCTATCGCATTGGTACCTGCACTCGTCGTGTATTGGAGGACCAAATCCTCAGGTATTGTGGAAGTGCTCTGCGGTATCGCGTTGCTCGTCATCGCGGCAGCTGTCGTATTGTGCATAGGCTGCCTGCTCAGTTGGATTGTCGCGAAGATTGCCTTAAGACTCGAGAACAAGAGCCTGCTTTCCGTTCTCATCATCGTGATGTTCATCGCGCTGTACTACTTCGTCTACTTCCAAGCGGGCGAAGCAATGATGGAGCTGCTTGCAAATGCCGCAACATACAGCGCCAGCGTAAAGGATGCCGCTTACGGCGTCTATCTGTTCGGCAGCATCGGCGAGGGCAACGTGACAGCGATGATCGTGTTCCTTGCAATCGCCATCGTGCTCGTTGCGTTGACGTGGGTGGCATTGTCACGCAGCTATCTGGGAATCGTAACTGCATCGGCCAAAACCAAGCGCGTCCGCTATGTCGAAAAGACCGCAAGCTTCAAATCATCGTTCAGCGCTCTTTTGGGCAAGGAATTTGCAAAATTCCGCTCGAGCGCTAATTACATGTTGAATTCGAACATGGGCTCCTTGTTCATGCTCGTGATCGGCATAGCGACCCTAGTGAACGCACAATCCATCAATGAATTGGTAGCTGATGTGTGGGGAAACGACCTCACATTCGTGTGCGTAGTGATGTGCGGGGCATTATGTATGCTTGCGGGAACTAATACCATCGCCGCGCCATCGGTGTCACTCGAAGGCAAGAGCATCTGGATTCTGCAATCGCTTCCCATTGCACCAAAGAGCGTGCTACGCGCCAAAGCGGTCATGCATTTCATTCTGACGGCGGTTCCGTTGGCGATCGCAGTGGTGTGCTTCGCTATCGCCCTCGACCTGCCTGCTGCGCCTAAGACGCTCATGTGCATCGTACCTTTCGCGTATGTGGCGTTCACTTCGATGGCGGGTTCTTTCCTCGGCGTGAAGATGGCGAATGTTGCTTGGACGAACGAGCTCATGCCTCTCAAACGAAGCGGCGCAGTCATTGCCTTGATGTTCGGAGGCTGGGGAATCGCCATGGTGTTCATTGTCGGGTTCGTCATTTTCGGATCTGCGGTCGATGCCACAGCCTACATGGCTGTGTGGGCGGTATTGTTCTTAGCTATCGCAGCGTTTTTGCTCCATTGGCTCGATACCAAGGGAAGCCAGCTTTTCTCCGAACTGTAACGTGCACTTGAGTAAAGAACGTACTGGAATATGAGGAACCGGAAATGAATGCAGGAGCCGTCGCATGCGCACTGGCGTTGGCACTCTTCCTCATCGTAGGCATCGTGTTTGCCCTGCTCAAGGGTAAGGCCGCCTTGCTCATCTCTGGATTCAATAGCTTATCCGAGCGCGAGCGGGCGCACTACGATCAGGAAGCTATGGCGGTAGATATGAGAAACGCATGCTTTCTGTGGGCACTGATCATGGCAATTGGATGCGCTCTCTCCTTTTTCTTAACACCCTATGCGGCAATCGCAGCGTTCGTGGTTTGGCTTGTGCTGTTCTTCAAGGATGTTCGCCTTGATGCTGGCAAGGCGTTCGAGAAATACCGTAAGCAATAGGAAGACTTGCACAGATTTCTTCACAGATTACGCCGCAACTAAAGATAACATTGTTCAGCATTATTCGCCAAGTACGGTTGGTAGAACCCTACGCAACCAAACGATACGATATTCATATAAATCAAATCTTTCTGAGGAGATGCAATGGGTATCGTAACCATCCGTAACCTGACGAAAACGTATCCTGGATTCACGCTCGATGCGGTTTCGTTTTCGCTCGATGCAGGCAGGATCACTGGCTTCATCGGCAGGAATGGAGCAGGTAAAACAACGACCATCAAGTCGATGTTGAACTTGGTTCATCCCGACTGCGGCGAGATCGACTATTTCGGCATGCCGCTTTTAGGCAATGAGGCGCACATCAAGAAACGCATCGGCTATTCCACAGGCACCATCAGCTGGTATCCACGTAAGAAGATCCGTGATATCAAGAGCGTCATGAAGCGCTTTTACGACACATGGGACGATGCGAAATACGAGCGCTACCTGCACCTGTTCGCACTTGACGAAAGCAAAACGCCGCGCGAGCTCTCCGACGGCATGAAGGTGAAGTGCAACCTCCTGTTCGCCCTCTCCCACAACGCAGAGGCCCTCATCCTCGATGAGCCGACGAGCGGCCTCGACCCGTTTTCGCGCGACGAGCTCCTTGAGCTCTTCGGCCAAATCAAGCAGACGGGCGTGGCCATCTTCTTCTCCACGCACATCATCTCCGACATCGAGAAGTGCGCGGA
>JAUNJT010000021.1 GCA_030533105.1 Eggerthellaceae bacterium | reverse complement strand
CCTCGGTAGCTTGCGCCTTCTCGAGCGCCTCGTCGAGCTCTTCGAGTTCCTCGGCAATATCATTCGCGCCATCGTTGAGCTTCTCCAGAAGCTTCAGATCCGCCTTTGGTTTCAGCTTGGCATTCGCCTGCTTCTTCGCATTGATGGTATCCGCGATCTGCTCTGCATAGGCACTGACAGCCGGGACGATCTTACGCTTAGTCATATGGCTCATCGTCTGACCCTCGATGTTGATGAGCTTCGCGTAGGTCTCGAGCTTTACCTCATAGCGGGCATGGTTCTCAACCTCGTTGAACACACCGAATTCCTTGAACAATGCGATGTTCTTGGGGTCGAGCATATGCGGAGCGGCATCGACGGTGGACTTCAGATTCAACAGTCCACGGCGCTCGGCTTCCTCGATCCATTCATCGGTATAACCATCGCCGTTGAAGATGATGCGCTGATGCGCGGTAAGCGTCGCGTGCACCCAAGCGAATGCTGCCTTCTCGAAATCATCGGCGCCATCGACGGCCTCGCAGAAGTTCTTCAGCGACTTCGCGACGATCGTGTTGAGGATCGTGTTCGCATCCGCAAGGTTGATCTGGCTGCCCGGCATACGGAACTCGAACTTGTTGCCCGTGAAAGCGAAGGGGCTCGTGCGGTTACGGTCGGTATTGTCGCGCTCGAAGCTCGGCAGTACATCGACGCCGAGGTCCATATACACCGCATCGACCGTCTTCTCTTCCTCGCCGGTGATGATGGCTTGCACAACGCGGTCGAGCTCATCACCCAAGAACATGGAGACGACTGCAGGCGGAGCCTCATTCGCGCCAAGACGATGATCGTTGCCAGCACTCGCAACTGCGATACGCAGAAGATCTTGGTAATCATCGACGGCTTCGACAACGGCAGTCAAGAACACGAGGAAGCGCAGGTTGGAAGCAGGGGTCTTGCCGGGATCGAGCAGGTTCTCGGAATCGGTGGCAATGGACCAGTTGTTGTGCTTACCCGAACCGTTAACGCCTGCGAACGGCTTCTCGTGCTGCAGGCACACCAAACCATGGCGGCTCGCGATAGTCCTCATAAGCTCCATGGTGAGCAGGTTGTGGTCGATGGCGACGTTGCTGATGGTGAACATAGGTGCGAGCTCGTGTTGGCAAGGAGCGACCTCGTTATGCTTCGTCTTCGCCGCAACACCGAGCTTCCACAGCTCCTCATCAAGCTCCTTCATGAACTCGTTCACCGTCGGGCGGATTGCGCCGAAGTAATGTTCCTCGAGCTCTTGGCCCTTGCACGGAGGAGCGCCGAATAAGGTACGGCCGGTGAGCATCAGGTCTTGGCGCTGCTCATAATCGGATTCCTTGATCAGGAAGTATTCCTGCTCGGCGCCAACAGTCGTAGTCACGCGTGGGACATCCTGACCGAACAGGCTGAGCACCTGACACGCCTGCTTGGAAACGGCTTCCATGGAACGCAGAAGCGGCGTCTTCTTGTCAAGTGCTTCACCGGTGTAGCTGCAGAACGCGGTCGGAATGCACAGCACTTCGTCTTTGATGAACGCATAGCTCGTCGGATCCCACGCCGTGTAGCCGCGCGCCTCGAACGTGGCACGCACGCCACCTGACGGGAAGCTCGAGGCATCGGGTTCGCCTTGGATGAGAGCCTTCCCAGAGAAGGTCATGATCGCACGGCCATCCTTCTGAGGATCGAGGAAAGCATCATGCTTTTCAGAAGTGATGCCGGAAAGCGGCTGGAACCAATGGGTATAATGCGTTGCTCCATGGGCAACAGCCCATTCCTTCATAGCGTGCGCAACGACGTTGGCGACTTCGATATCAAGCGGCTTACCCTGCTTGATCGTCTTCGAGAGAGCCTTGTACGTAGCAGACGGTAAAAGCTCTTGCATCGTGTGGTCGTTGAATACGAGTGTGCCGTACTCCTCAGCGATTCGTCCCATGTGAGTTCCCCTTTCTTTCCGATCATCTGAAGTACGCTTTTTGCGTACGACAGCTTGAAGACCGATTCGTAACCGTTTTCCTTTATGCGTACTCGTTTTGGAACACTGAAAAGATAGTGCCCGCATGTTACGGGCACTTTACACAACGGTTATGTAACGAGGTTTTAACGTTTGGGAAATAGTGCGGCAATGCAAAACGCTTTTTTCGATGCGACTTGGGCGTTTTGAATGCGACATATGTTACATGAGCTTGATTCTTCGCACCGCCTCCAGCGCAGATTCGCGTGAACCGAATGCCGTAAGCCTGAAATAGCCCTGGCCGCTCGGTCCGAAACCCGAGCCCGGCGTACCGACAACTTGCACGGTGTCGAGCAGCCTATCGAAGAACTCCCAGGACGTGAGCCCCGCAGGCGTCTTAAGCCAGATATACGGTGCGTTCTCCCCACCAGACACCTCGTAGCCTGCTTCACGTAGACCGGAAAGGATGATACGGGCGTTTTCCATATAGTATGCGATTTGCGCAGCAGTCTCGCTCTGCCCCTCAGGACTGTAGACCGCCTCACCGGCACGCTGCACGATGTACGGGGCACCATTGAACTTCGTGCCATGGCGGCGTGCCCACAAATCGCGCATCGGAGTACCATGCGCGTCCTTCAAATCAGATGGGACCACCGTATAGCCCAAACGCGTTCCCGTGAATCCCGCACTCTTGGAAAAGCTTCTGATCTCTATGGCGCAACTACGTGCCCCATCGCATTCGTAAATCGAATGCGGTAAGGAAGAATCGGAGATATACGCCTCGTAAGCGGCATCGTAGATGATGACGGCGCCATGTTCGTTGGCATAGTCGACCCATGCCTGCAGATGCGGTTTATCGATTACTGCACCCGTAGGATTGTTCGGGAAGCACAAATAGATGAGGGAGATGCCCGCATCTGGATTTGGAAGGTCGGGAGCGAATCCGTTTTCGCGTGTGCATGGCATATAGGTAACATCGCTCCACAGCCCAGTCGCTTCATCGTAGGTTCCCGTACGGCCCGCCATGACATTCGAGTCCACATACACTGGATATACCGGGTCGCATACCGCGATGCGCGAATCCGCTGCAAAGATCTCTTGGATGTTCGCGGAATCAGACTTCGCGCCATCGCTCACGAAAACTTCGTCGGGGCTCACAAGAGCACCGCGCGCCGTGAAATCATGCGCGACGATGGCCTCACGGAGGAAGTCATAACCCAAATCAGGCGCATACCCGCGGAACGTCGAGGCGTCTGCCATCTCGTCAACTGCCTCATGCAAAGCGCGGATTACCGATGGCGCAAGGGGTTGGGTAACGTCTCCGATGCCGAGTCGAACGATGCTGGATGCCTTCTCGGGATGCTCCTCGCAATAAGTTGCTATTTTGGATGCAACGGTCGAGAAGAGATAGTCGCCGGGTAATTTCAGATAGTTATCATTCGCTACAAACACTGAGAGCTCCTTAAAATAATCTAGCTTTCAAACGAATCGTTTCGCTACCACGCGGGATCGACCACATGTGCAGGATCGTCGCACGGACACGCGCTCGCATCGAAAGTGCCTTCGAACACCGTTGCCGCAGGACCAGTCATGTACACATGGTTATCATCGTGATTCCACCTGATGCGCAAATCCCCGCCAAGCAAATGCATGGTCACCTCATCATCGGTCAATCCATTCAAGATGCAGGCGACGACGCTTGCGCAAGCTCCCGTTCCACAGGCGAGCGTTTCGCCCGTGCCGCGCTCCCAAACCCGCATATTCGCCTCGGATCTATTGAGGATCTGCACGAACTCGGCATTCACGCGCCGTGGAAACACGGGGTGGAACTCGAACGCAGGACCAATCGCATCGATGGGAACCGATTCGGTATCTTCCACGAAGATGACCGCATGGGGATTACCCATCGAAGCGCACGTCATCTCAAACGTCTGCCCATCAACTTCGATAGGCACGCGAACCACGGGCGATGCTTCTGCTTTTACCGGAATAAGCTCTGCATCAAGAATCGGCTCGCCCATATCGACCGTTACCGAAGCGACAAGCCCATCCTCGACATGCAGCGTCAGATGCTTCACACCTGCAAGCGTGTTCACCGTAATTTCCGTTTTATTGGTAAGCCCATGATCGTATACGTACTTCCCCACGCACCGAATGCCATTGCCGCACATCTCCGAGCGCGTCCCATCTGCATTGAACATCTCCATGAAGAAGTCGGCAACAGACGATGGCCTGATGAGAATGAGGCCATCCGAGCCGATGCCGAAATGCCGATCGCTCACCAGGACCGCAAGCGAAGAAGGATTCTCGACTGTTTCCTCAAGGCAATTCACATAGACGTAATCATTGCCGATTCCCTGCATCTTCGTGAATCTCACGATACTTCCCTCTTTCGCGCGTTTTGTGCCTTACCGTTTCCGAAATGAGATTCTATTTTCTTTTATTGGTTTCGGCAACAATCCGATCGACGACCTGAAGAGCATCGGCCATAGCCGTAGCAACGAGAGTCGAACCCATGCGCGCATCACCGGCAACGTATACGTTTTTGTATGCGGCGAACGCCTCGAGCACTTTCTGCTCGGCGCCAACAAATCCCTTTGCGATCAACACCAAATCGGCAGGAACCTCATACGAATCTCCTTCGGGGATTGGGTGAACCAAAACCGCCGACACTGATCCCTCCCCGTTATCGGCAAAGCCAACGGTGTCGGTCGCCCATAGGCGAGGATCCTCACCAAAGAGCGCAGCGGCTTCACGCTGTCCATAGCCTTGCGTGTAGATGTCACGCGCATTCGGCCACGTGCCCCATGCATCAACCGAATCAGGCGACCTTTTCGCACGTATGATCTGGCGAACGCTGGCTGCACCTTGACGCAGGGCAGTCGCCACGCAGTCGACGCCCGTATCGCCACCACCGATGACGGCGACATTCTTTCCCTTTGCAGTAATGGAGGGTTCGCGCTCGTCCAGAAGCGCACGCGTTGCCTCACTGAGATATTCGACCGCGAAATGGATGCCCGAAAGCCCTGCTCCCGGAACGTCGACGCGGCGCGGCGTGCGGGAACCGCACGCAATCACGACGGCATCAGATTCGGCGCAGATTTCATCAGCGATGGATGCGGCGTCCGTATTGAGGATGAATTCGATACCGCTCTCCTCCATCAACTGACATCGGCGTTCAACCACCCATTTGGGTAGTTTCATGTTCGGGATGCCGTACATGAGCAAGCCGCCAGGTCGATCATCCTTCTCGTAAACGCGTACGCGCCAACCCCTTCGTGCGAGCTCCCATGCTGCCGTCAATCCGGCAGGTCCAGATCCAATGATGCTTGCGAGAGGCGCATCCGCAGCACAGGCTGGCAATGGATCGATTCCCAAAGACCATTGGTAATCAGAGATTGCACGCTCGTTGTCGTGGATGGTCACCGGTGCATCGTTCAATCCAAGATTGCATGCTGCTTCGCATGGCGCAGGGCACACACGTCCCGTGAATTCAGGGAAAGGATTGGTAAGGCTCAAACGCCTGGCTGCATCGAAAAGCCGTCCGCGATACAGCAAATCGTTCGTCTCGGGAATGAGGTTATGGAGCGGACAGCCCGTGGTACGCCGTGCGCCATTGAACGCCAGACCGCTCTGGCAGAAAGGAACGCCGCAATTCATGCAGCGACTCGCCTGCTCACGCTGTTCGTCGGGCAGCAAATCGATGGTGAAATCATCGAAATCACCGATTGCCTCAACTGCCGGCCGCATACCATGCTCTTTGCGGCCGATTTGTAAGAAAGCACCTGATCGACCCATGTTACGACCTCGCCTTCCTCGACTCGAACGCCTCTTCGACGGCCTGGTTGTGCGTCAAGCCGGACGCCTCAAGCTTGGCCGTGAGAGTCATGATGGCTTCGTATTCCCGCGGAATCACCTTGACGAAATCCCGTGCGATATCACCGAATCGGTAGAGCAGCTTGATGCCCAGAGGGCTTCCCGTGCGTTGCACGTGTTCATCGACAAGCTTCCTGATAAGGTCGAGCTCATCGCTGCTGGGAGCCTTGATGTCGACCATCTCGCGATTGCAGCGCTCTGATAGCGTATGCTCTGCATCGTAGACATATGCCACGCCACCGCTCATGCCCGCAGCGAAGTTGAGGCCAACCTCACCTAAGATGAGCACGGTGCCACCCGTCATGTACTCGCAACCGTTGTTTCCCACACCTTCGACGACCAAGGTTGCACCAGAGTTGCGTACGGCAAAACGCTGACCAGCAAGACCGTTCACGAATCCGCGGCCGCCCGTTGCCCCGTAGAATGCAACATTGCCTGCAATGATGTTCTCCTCAGGACGGTAATTCGCAGTACGCGGCGGAGCAACCGACACGATGCCACCCGACAACCCCTTGCCGAAGAAGTCGTTCGTTTCGCCTTCGATATTGAGCGTGATACCCGCCGGCAAAAACGCACCGAAGCTCATACCGCCGGAACCTGCGCAGTCGATCGTCAGCGTTTCGTCGGGGAGTCCGTCTGCATGGCGCCCAGTCACTTCCGAGCCGAGCATCGTTCCAACACAACGATTCACGTTCGCGATGTCCACATGGAATCGCTGAGGCGAAAGCGTATTGCGAGCATCGCTTGAATACGGGATGAGCAATGTCGCATCCAACGTGCGATCAAGCGTATTCTCCGGCGCGCACGATGCAACCGAATGGGGGCTGTTCGCACCGGGAATCGCCCGCCCGTATTCAGCGTGCGTCTGAACGAGCAAATCGGAAAGGTCGACAAGCCGAGCCTTCCAGCTCTTCGCAACATCGAGCTGCTGCAGGCAATCGACGCGACCGACCATTTCTTCGACAGTCGCAAAGCCCATATCGGCCATGAAATGCCGCAGCTGCTCGGCAACCATCATCATGAAGTTAACGACATATTCGGGTTTTCCTTTGAAGCGCTTGCGCAGCTCGCAGTTCTGCGTGGCGATACCGACCGGGCATGTATCCTGCTGGCAGTCGCGTTGCATCAGACAGCCCATTGCTATAAGCGGCATCGTGGCGAAGCCGAATTCCTCGGCACCGAGCAGACAGGCGATCGCCACATCGCGTCCGTCCATCAGCTTGCCATCGGCTTCGAGCACGACGCGCGAACGCAGACCATTGCGCAAAAGCGTTTGCTGCGTCTCGGCCAAACCCAACTCGAGCGGCAAGCCAGCGTGATAGATGGAGTCACGCGGCGCAGCACCCGTGCCACCATTGCTGCCGGATATCAGAATCTTATGCGCTCCGCCTTTCGCAACGCCCGTTGCGATGGTGCCCACGCCCGCCTCGGCAACAAGCTTCACCGAAACGCGGGCATTCGGGTTGGCGTTTTTCATATCGAAGATTACTTCGGCCAAATCCTCGATCGAATAGATGTCATGATGTGGCGGTGGCGAGATGAGCCCCACACCCGGCGTGCACCTGCGTGCACGTGCGATCCAAGGCCACACTTTCCCACCGGGAAGATGACCGCCCTCGCCCGGTTTTGCGCCCTGAGCCATCTTGATCTGTATCTCATCGGCGCTCATGAGATAGCGGCTCGTCACACCGAAGCGCCCCGAGGCTATCTGTTTGATTGCCGAACGCTTGCTGTCTCCATTCGGAAGCGTCACCTCACGTGCCGGATCCTCGCCGCCCTCACCGCTGTTCGAACGGCCATGGATCCTGTTCATGGCTATGGCGAGGCATTCATGCGCTTCCTGAGAGATAGAGCCATAGCTCATCGCTCCCGTGTTGAAACGTTTGACTATCTCGCTTGCCGGCTCGACGGAGCTGAGCGGAATAGGACGATTCACAGGAGCGAATTGGAGTAAATCGCGCAACACGATGGTGCGACCAGGCGCGTGCACGGACCTGCTGTACCTCTCGAACATCGCGTAGTCGTTCTCGCGCACGGCACGTTGGAACAGGTTGATCGTGACGGGATTTAAGAGATGCTCTTCACCTCCAAGCGGGCGCCATGACGTACGACCCGAGCTCGGCAGTTGATCGGGAGAAGGAGAATTACGCAGGCTGCATGCAAGCTTTTGACGTTCATCGCATTCCCGCTGAACATCATCGATCGTCAAACCACCGATACGGCTGACCGTTCCCGTGAAGTGCTCGTTCACGAGCGCATCCGATAAGCCCACCGCCTCGAAGATCTGCGCTGCATGGTATCCCTGCATGGTCGAGATGCCCATCTTCGACATGATGGACACGATTCCCGCGACGATTGCGCGGTTGTAATTCGCTATTGCCTCGTCCACATCGAGTTCGACGATACCGCGTTCGCACAGATCGCGAATAGTATCGTGAACGAGATACGGGAAGATGCCAGAGGCCGAGTAGCCCACAAGTGCCGCGAAATCATGCGGAGTGATGACATCGCCTGTCTCGACGATGATGTCGGCGTGCGTACGGAGCCCTCGTCTCAGCAAATGGTTATGAACCGATGCAACCGCAAGCAGCGATGGCATGGGAGTGCGCCCCTCGCTCGTCCGATCGGAAAGGACGATGAGGTCGATACCGGAACGTACGGCTTCCTCGGCATTGGCACGCAATGCCTTAAGGGCGTTATCGAGCGCATGCGCTCCTTCCTCGGGCGCATACGTCGCGTTCAGAACAATCGCCTTGAATCCGTGGCGTTCGACATGGGCGAGACCATCGAATTGGGCCTTATTCAGAATCGGAACATCGAGACGGATAAGCCTGCAGTTTGACCGGGCATCATCAAGCAGGTTGCCATGATTGCCGATGTAGAGAAGCGTTGATGTGATGAACGATTCGCGCAATGCGTCAATCGGCGGATTCGTGACTTGAGCGAACAGCTGATTGAAATAATCGAAGAAGCTGCGCGGCTTCTCGGAGAGGCACGCGAGCGGGATGTCCGCACCCATCGATGCCAGCGGCGCTCCCCCGCTTTGCACCATGGGAATGATCGCCTCTTCGATGTCGTCATAGCAATAGCCATGCTGTGCTTGACGCTCGTGCAGCGGGATGCCCGCATCGGGAACATTATCAGATTGCGCCTCAGCGTCGTCGATCAGCTCATCGAGCATAAGCATTTCGGCATTGATCCACATGCAATACGGCTTCTCGTTCGCGAACTCGTTCTTGATCTCATCATCGAACAGCACGCGACCCTTCGAAGGATCGACGAGGATCATCTGCCCGGGACCTAAGCTGCCTGCGATGAGCACTGTCGCCGGATCTACGTCCAATACGCCGACCTCGCTCGAAAGGATCAGGCGGTCATCGGTGGTCACGTAATAGCGAGCCGGACGCAGGCCGTTTCGATCGATGCACGCACCAGTGACGATGCCATCGGAAAACGCGATAGCCGCTGGCCCGTCCCACGCCTCGGTGAGCATGGATTGATAAGCATCCCATGCACGGCGCTTGTCGGAAAGGTTTTCGTTTTTGTCCCATGGCTCGGGAAGCACCATCGAAACCGCACGCGGTAAGCTGCGGCCATTCATGGTGACGAATTCGAGCAGGTTGTCGAGCATGGCCGAATCGGAGCCCTCGTTGTTCAGGATGGGGAACACCTTCTCAAGGTCGGCACCCATCACCGGAGAGTACAGGTTCGATTCGCGCGCACGCGTCCAGTTCACATTGCATCGAAGCGTATTGATCTCGCCGTTATGCACGATGTAGCGGTTGGGATGCGCACGCTCCCACGACGGTGTCGTGTTCGTGGAATAACGCGAATGCACAAGCGCTACGGCAGTTTCAGTTGAGGCATCGTTCAAATCCAAGAAGAAGCGCCTCATCTGGGTCGACACGAGCATGCCCTTGTACACGATGGTTCTCGAGCTCATCGAACACACGTAGAAGATGCGCGAAGCCAAACCAGGTTCGGCTGCCGCAGCCTTCTCGATGGTTCTCCTGCACACATACAGCCGACGCTCGAACTGCTCGCCCACTTCCGCATCATCTGGTCGTCCAAGGAACGCCTGCTTGATCGTCGGCATGCATTCCCGCGCGGTTTCGCCCAGATCATGCGGGTCCGTCGGCACATCGCGCCAGAACAATAGAGGTATGCCGCATTGCGCACATCCCTCTTCGAATACGCTCATCGCGCAGTCGACGCCTTCCTCGTCGCGTGGCAAAAACAGCATCGCGACACCGTAATCGCCTTCGGAAGGAAGCAGACGCCCGCACTTCTGCGCTTCTTTGCGGAAGAATCGGTGCGGTATCTGGAACAGGATGCCCGCACCGTCTCCGGTGTTCTTCTCCAGACCGATGCCGCCGCGATGCTCAAGGTTCACAAGCACTGACAGCGCATCATCGAGCATCTGGTGGGATCGCTTACCTTGCATGTGGGCTAGCGCACCGATGCCGCATGCATCGTGCTCGAACTGCGGCCGATATAAGCCTTGACCGCTAAGTTGCTGTTCATCTTCGTATGCCATAACGTCCCCTCATTCAGGCGAGTTGCTCTGCGCTCGAAAAGGCCCAGTTATCTCATTATTGTTACGAAGTCTAGGGATATAACGTGACTCTCCCGTTTCGGCTGCGTTTCGGGATGGTTAAATCGCGTAACAAGCCTCATAAATACGCAATGACCGCCTTATAATCAAGAAGCGTTTGAGGAGACGTTCGCACATCGTGCGAGTCGTTTTTCCAAGCGCTTTTTTCATGCTCACGGACGGGAGGCTCACATGGCAAAGCATATCTTCGTGACTGGAGGCGTCGTTTCATCGCTTGGCAAGGGCATCACCGCCGCATCGCTTGCGCATCTGCTCAAGGCCCGCGGTTACAAGGTGACCATGCAGAAGATGGATCCGTACTTAAACGTCGACCCCGGAACCATGAGCCCCTTCCAACATGGCGAGGTCTTCGTCACCGATGATGGTCATGAAGGCGACCTCGACCTCGGACACTACGAGCGATTCTTAGATGAAAGCCTGATCCGAGAATCGAACTTCACGCAAGGGTCGATTTACCAACTTCTTGTTGCCCGTGAACGACGCGGCGACTTCCTCGGTGGAACAGTACAGGTCATCCCGCATGTCACAGACGCAATCAAGGAGCGCATCCTGCGGGCAGCAACGCAAACTGGAGCCCATATCGTCATCTCCGAAATCGGCGGTACGATCGGCGACATCGAAGGCCAGCCGTTCATCGAAGCCGTACGTCAGCTGCGCCATGAGCTTGGCCACGATAATGTCGTGTTCGTGCACGTGAGTCTCGTGCCGTACATCGCCGCAGCCCATGAGGTGAAAACGAAGCCCACACAGCATTCCGTGAAGGAGATGCGCAGCATGGGCGTGCAGCCTGACTTCATCGTATGCCGCTCCGACCATGAGATCAACGACGCCGTACGTGCGAAAATCGCACATTTCTGCGACGTAGATGTCGATTCGGTGCTTTCATGCGTGGACGCTCCAAGCATCTACGATGTACCGCAAGATCTGTTCGATCAGGGATTCGACGTGAAGGTGCTGCAGCGGCTCAAGTTGCCGGAATGCGATCTGAAACGCGTTCCATTGTCCGACTACACCGAAGCGGCCGCCAATTGCACAGGCGATGTCGATATCGCCGTCGTCGGCAAGTACACGAGCCTGCCCGATGCTTACCTCTCGGTCATCGAGGCGCTGCATCACGCGGGCGTAGCGAAAGGCGTGAATGCGAACGTGCACCTCATCGATGGCGAGGAGCTCACCGAAGATAACATCGCAGAAACGCTTGCTGGAATGGATGGCATCCTTATTCCCGGCGGATTCGGCCAACGTGCTTTCGAAGGTAAGATCGCTGCTGCACGCTATGCACGCGAAAACAACATCCCCTTCTTGGGATTGTGCCTAGGCCTGCAGGCGGCGGTGTGCGAGTTCGCACGTCACGTAGCTGGTCTTGAAGGCGCGACCTCAGCGGAATTCGCAGACGAGGGAACGTTGATCGCTGGCAGCAGCACACCATTCGTCATCGACCTCATGCCTGAGCAGGAAGGCATCGAGGACAAGGGCGGCACCATGCGTCTGGGCGCATATCCGTGCAAGCTCACACCAGGCACGCTCGCTTTCGAAGCGTATGGCGAAGAGCTCATCCATGAGCGCCATCGCCATCGTTATGAGGTTAACAATGCCTACCGCGACACGTTGCAGGAAGCCGGCTTGGTGATTTCGGGACTGTCGCCCGATGGACGCTTGACCGAAATGATCGAGTTGCCGAACCATCCATGGTTCGTTGCAACGCAAGCGCATCCTGAATTCAAGAGCCGTCCCGGCAAGCCACATCCTCTTTTCCGCGATTTCGTGGCGAAGGCCGTCGATCTTCGCAACGAAGCTTAGTCTAGAGCGGGCTTCTTGCAATCGACGAAGAAGACGCGATACCACATGAGGAACGAATAGATGATCCAGATGCGTCTGGAGTTGTCAGTACCTCCGCGATGCTCGTCAAGCAAACGTACCAACTCACTCACATTGAAGAACTGCTGCGCGATGTCGCTTTCGAACGCACGCTTCACCTGGTCGTAATACTGCTCATCACGCAGCCAGCTCACCACGGGAACGGGGAAACCGAGCTTCTCCTTCTGTGCCCAGTCATGAGGAATCGCTCGCTCGGCAGCCTGGCGCAGTGTCACCTTCGTCTGGTTTTCAGTCAGCTTCTGCGAAGTTGGTATGCTCGCCGCCATTTCGAAAACCACGCGATCGAGGAACGGCACGCGCGACTCGAGCGAATGCGCCATCGCCATCTTATCGGTTTTGAGCAGAATGTCCCCCACGAGCCAGAACCACAGATCCACGTATTGCATGCGGGAAGGCTCGTCGAACTTTGAAACCTCCGCATAGACGGGGGCAGTCAGTTCTTGTGGAGTGAACAAGCCAACCGCATCGGCAACAGAGCCTGCATCCAGCCCGATCATCCGTTGCGCTCCACCGGGATGGCTCGCCGCATGAAGGCGCTCAAGCACTGCAGGTGTCAAAACGCGCTCACGCTCCTCTACCGTGAAGGCTACGCCGTTCGCGTTCGTGTAGTACCAGTCTTCCACTTGCTCGGACGCGCGTTCCAGATAGTTCGCTCCGCGCTTGCCGGCCTTTCGCAAGGCTTTCGAACCTGCACGCAGCAAGGGCTTCGGGATCATATGCACATGCGCGCTTGCAAGCGGCGCTTGGTATATGCGATACCCACCGAAGAATTCGTCGGCGCCCTCTCCCGAAAGCACGGCCTTCACCCGACGAGCAGCAAGCTTGTCGACGAAATACAGTGCCACAGCACTTGGATCGGCCGATGGCTCGTCCATATACCACTGTACGAGCGGCAGCACGCTCCAAAATTCCTCTTCGGAAATATGATGGGCATCGTTTTCGATTCCTAAGCGGCACGCCAGCTCTTGCGCCCAGCTCACCTCATCGCGTTCTCCCTTATATTCGGAAAAGCCCACGGTAAAGGTCTTTATGCTGGGATTCTCCTTGGCAAGGCATGCGGCAAGATAACTCGAATCGATACCACTCGATAGAAACGAGCCGACCTCGACATCGGCGACATTGTGGAAACGCACTGATTCGCGAATCGTGCGATCGATGGCCTCGACCGTCTCCTGTTCGCTTCGCTGATCATCGATTCTGTATTCGGGCTTCCAATAACGCTTGATCTCGATTTCGCCATTCGCGTGCACCTTCAGGCAATGCCCCTGCGGCAATTTGTAAATTCCAGCGAAGAACGTTTCGTGAAGCGCTGAGAACTGGAAGCATAAGTATTGAGCCAAAGCATCCATGTTCAATTCGCGTTTGTAGGAAGGATGCTCGAGGATGCACTTTATCTCTGAAGCGAAGATGAATCGCCCATCTTGCTGCGTGTAATAGAACGGTTTTATGCCGAAGAAGTCGCGCGCGCAGAAAAGCTCGTGGTTTTCCGCATCGTAAATGGCAAATGCGAACATACCCCGAACGCGGTGCAGAATTGCTTCCGACCAGGCTATATAACCAACAAGAAGCACCTCGGTATCCGAATCGGTCGAAAACTCGTAACCCAATTCCACAAGCTCGTCGCGCAGTTCGCGATAGTTGTAGATCTCTCCATTGAAGACAATGGAGAAACGACCACGCGTCAACGAATCGGCATAGTCGGCATCGGCATCGCCAACGGCGGCCGACTCCCCTCGAACATGATCGAACATGATGGCGGGCGTTGATACAGCTGACGAGGGCTCGCCCGTTTCCCGCACCATGGGCTGACCGCCACCTGCCAAATCGATGAGCGACAGACGCCTATGGCCGAGCGCGATGCCGTCGGCAACATAGATTCCCTCGCCATCTGGTCCACGATGCGCCATCACATCGCACATCGCCTTCACGATTGCACGATCATCGGCGCACTCGCACGCGCCCGTGAATCCGCAAATGCCGCACATACTGCCCCTTCATTAGGTCATCGCATAAACTACCAGTGTGATTATCGGCATAATCGAGCCGCTGTGAAGAAAAGGTAATGGCTTTTTAACGCACGGTAAACGCAATCGAAACAATTCTGCCCAAGATACGGCGATGCGCACGTATCTCGTGCGCATCGCCATTTACCATGTGTGTTTTTTCAGTTCCCTGTGCGCTTATTCACCATTGAGCACATCGAGCGCCGCTCGGTAACCACCCGAACCGTAGCCGAGGCATTTCGAGACGCGCGCGATGGTAGTCGCGGATGCACCCGTTGCGGATTCGATGGCGGTGTAGGAATTGCCTTCATCGAGCAAACGCGCCACCGCAAGCCGCTGCGAAGTTTCGCGAATCTCGCGAATCGTGAACAAATCCTCAAGAAGCGCGAAGATCTGATCCTCATCGTCGAGCGATGCAAGAACCTTTAGCAGATCGTCTACTTCCTTCGTCCTCAGCTCTGCCATTGCTTTATGCCTTCCCCACCTTGTGCCGACTACACGCCCGCACGAATCAAACCATATTCGATCGAGTCGACCAGAGCGTTCCACGATGCCTCAAGGATATTCTCGGAAACGCCGATCGTCCCCCAGCTTCCTTGGCTATCGCGCGTGGTGATGGCAACACGCGTCGTTGCGCCCGTGCCCACGTTCTCATCGAGGATGCGTACCTTGAAGTCCACGAGCTCCATGTCCGCGACCTGCGGATACGACTCGGTGATAGCCATACGCAAGGCCGTGTCAAGAGCACCGACAGGACCGGCACCTTCACCCGTTGCCACGAAGCGCTCGTCGCCAACGTGGATCTTGATCGTCGCCTCGCTCATCGCATCCTTCGCGCGGGCTCCTTGATCCTCGTAGTCATCCACGATCACGCGGAAGCTTTCGAGCGTGAAGTGCGAGCTGTACTCGCCCAAATGCCACTGGATAAGCACGGCAAGCGACCCATCGGCGGTTTCATACGAATAGCCCGCCGCTTCGCGCTCTTTGATGTCAGCGATGATGTCGTTGACCTTATCCGGATACGGCTCCAAATCGATGCCCAAGGTTTTCGCCTTATGGATGAGCGACGCCTTGCCAGCCAATTCACTGATCAGCACACGTGCATGGTTGCCCACTTTGTTCGGATCCGTATGCTCGTATGCATGTGGGAAACGTGCCTGAGCCGACGCATGCAATCCGCCCTTATGAGCGAATGCGGACGCGCCCGTATAGGGATGATGACCCGCCACCGCCATGTTGCAAGTTTCTGCAACGAAATGCGACACCTTCGTCAGTTGGCGCAGATGTTCCGCACCCACGCATTCGTAGCCCATCTTGAGCTCGAGGTTCGCGATGACCGTCAGCAAATCGGTGTTGCCGACGCGCTCTCCCACGCCGTTTATCGTACCTTGCACATGATCGGCACCGGCTTTAACCGCTGCCAAGGCATTGGCAACCGCGCAACCCGTGTCGTTATGGCAATGGATGCCAAGGCGGACGTCGGGAAATGCTGCGTGCGCAGCCTTCACGGTTTCGGAAATCTCATCAGGCAGCATGCCGCCATTGGTGTCGCACAACGCGATGCTTGCCGCACCCGCCTGCGCCGCCTCACGCACGCATGCAAGTGCATAATCTGCGTTCGCGCGGAAGCCATCGAAGAAATGCTCCGCATCGAATACGACCGTACGTCCCTGCTCGCACAAAAAGCGTACGGAATCGCGGATCATCCTTAGGTTCTCGTCGAGCGTGGTCTGCAGTACGTGCACCACCTGCTGATCCCACGCTTTGCCGACGATAGTTACGACGGGTGCACCTGACGCAACCAGGTTTTGAAGCCCTTCGTCATCGGCCGCTGCACAGTCTTTCCTGCAGGTTGCGCCGAACGCCGCAATCTGCGCATGAGTAAGCGGCAGTTCGCGAACGCGCTCGAAGAACGCGATATCCTTCGGATTCGATGCGGGAAAACCGCCTTCGATGATATCGATGCCGAATGCATCGAGCACCTCGACGATGCGAAGCTTATCCTCGAGGGAAAGCGCAACGCCCTCCCCCTGCTCGCCATCACGAAGCGTTGAATCATATGTGACGATCTTAGTGATACGACCACTCTCCTCGATCATGCTCTATGAGCACTGAATTTCCGCAATATTGTACTCTAATAGACTAAAGCGCGCACGAAAAAGAACGTCGGGCACGAATATGATGCCGTTCATCAGGCGCAATCGCGGTTAAGACGTTACTGGAATCATCCCTCGATCTTCGATGGCGCTTTTCCTGGCATGCGCACGTTCATGATCACGATTCCGGCGAAGACGAGCACGATGCCTATCAGATTCGCAAGGCCGAATGGCTCTTGGAAGAACAATGCGCTCACTAACGTCGCGACAACCATCTCGATGGTTGCAAGGATGGACGCCGTCCCGTTTTCAATGCCTTCAAGGCCCTTGGTGTAAAGCAAGTATGGAATCAGACACGTAACAATGCCGAGAGCAACGATCCAGCCCGCAATGGTCGGTGTAGTAATCAAACCCGGAATCTCTCCCGGATCGCATATGAATGCGAGTGCGATGACGGAGAAAAGAAACGTATAGAACGTCACAGTCAATGGCTTATAACCGCGCTGGAACGCAAAACGGGAGAAGATGCTATACAAAGCGTATCCCAAACCCGAGATGATGCCGTAGAGCAAGCCTTTCACAGTGATGGTCAACGAACCTAATATCACGCCCGTCGTGCAAATCGCCCCCAATATCACGAGCACCAAGGCGATGATTTTGGTAAGCGTGATGCGCTCTTTGAACAGCGGAGCCGAAAGCAAGATGACGAAAATCGGCGACGTGTACAGAAGCACCACCGCCATCGATAAACTCATCTCCTGCATGGCACTCATATACGCAACACCGAACATAGTCAGGCTCAAGAGACCGCTGCCAAGAAAGCACCATAGGTCTTTGAGCTTAATCTTGAATGCAGCGCGATTGAACACGAGCATGTAAACCGCTAGCAGGATGAGCGGGATGAAACCACGCATGAACATGATCTGGGTCTGCGAAAAACCGGCTGGCGTGATAAAACGATTGCACAAACCTGTCAGACCCCAGCAGATTCCCGCTAGGACCACGCATGCGCTATATCCGAATCTGCCCGTGACTGCTCCTTGCGAAAGCAAGCGCGGAAAAGCGCTCCTACACGTAGAAAAGCATGTTGTTATAGCTCGGGACAGGCCAGAGATCGCGGCTCGTGATGATTTCCATCGCGTCGACGCCTGCGCGAAGCTCTTCCATCGCGGGAATCACCGTCTCGGCGTTGAAATCAGCTTTCTCCTGCTCGTCTTCCAATCTATCAACCTTATCGCATGCCGCCTCGAGCGTATGAAGCGCCTCCGTGATTCGGCGAACACCTGCGAGCAGCTGCTTGAGCACCTCTTCTTGCACATTCGTATCGGCGCCAACCAGCGCATCCTTGCAAGCGTTGATCTCATTTGCAAGCTCGCCCGCATACTTATTGATGGCAGGTAGGAACGTGCGGCGCACCATACGCTTCATCACGCGCGTTTCGATATGAATGAGCTTGTTGTATTTCTCGAGCTTGACCTCATAACG
>JAUNJT010000176.1 GCA_030533105.1 Eggerthellaceae bacterium | reverse complement strand
TAACAACGCTTTTTTCAGCTTTATACTTTTGAAACACACCGTCAGACAGAGGATAGATATGTCCTCTGCCTGACGTTTTTTTGTGCGATACCGTTACCGAACCTAAAATGGAGTTTTAGCAATGACTCAGAGCTGTGTTATCGGTCGAACCAAGCGCGTCAGCGCGATGAAGGATCTGCTGGAGGAAAAACAGGTTCTGTACCTCTCTGCCTTCTTCTGTGCGGGAAAGACAGTATTGCTGGATCAGCTCGCGCAAGCTTTGAAGGGACCTGTTTTGCGATTCAATATGGGTGAGGACGATTGGAACACCTTCTCCGCACGGGTCCAAACGAAGCCGAAATGCACGCTGCTGATCGACAGCCTGCATCTGTTGGACGAATCGACAGCTCAGTCCCTTTCTACGCTGATTACTCATCTCAAGCCGGAACAACGCGCGGTGCTGGCGGGACGTGCGCAGCTGCCCGCGTACTTGTATCAACTCTGCGCTACCAACGTCATCACGGTACTTGATAAGAGTTTCGTGCTGATGAATGAGGACGAGATCATTCAGCTATTTTTGGAGTACGGTGTTTGTCTCAAACCGGAGGACGCGGCCTGGCTCAGACAAGCGGCCTGGGGCTGGCCGGTTGCGCTACATATCGTGGCAAAAACACTGCTTCATGATCCCACCCGCAACATCCGGGACATGCGCGGAGAAGTGGCAAATGAACTGGGGAGACTGCTGATCCAGGATGTGGTGACGGCTTTCCCTGACACGGAGCGTGCGCTATTGTTCAACCTGTCGCCGTTTTTCTCCTTTACGGAGGAAATGGCCCGTATCGTCACAGGCCGCGCGGATGCGCCGAAGCTGATGCAGGAAATCTCGCAGAAGTCTTATATGCTTTTGCAGGAAAAGGATGAGCGTTACGCCTTCATTCCCTTCGTTCGCAACGCGCTGTTCAACGAGTTGAAGAAAAGCCATTCCGAGGACTACATTCGCAATCAATACCGCCGCGCGGCGCTGTACCACGAGCTGCAGGGCGATGTGTCTGAAGCTGTCAATATCTATATGACCCTCCGGGACACGGAGAAGATCAAGGAATTGCTGATCCGGGATACCCACCAACGCCCGTCCAACGGTGAGTATGTGGAATTGAAGCCCGCCTACGACATGCTCTCGCGGGAAGAAATCATGTCCTCGCCGGAGCTGATGAAGGGCATGTGCATGATCGAGAGCCTGCGCGGTCACGTGGCCGAGAGCGAACGCTGGTACGACGCGCTTAAGACCTACATCGACAAAACCCCCTCGACGGACGCCAATCGCCGCATTGCGCAGGAAGCCGTAGCCTACCTGGACATCGGCCTCGCCAGTCGCGGGACCAGCGACATCCTGAAGACGCTGGTCGCCACCGCGAAGCTGGGGTTATATACCGACTCCAAATCCTGGCGCAACGGTTTCAACGTGGCGGGCAACAGCGTGAGCCTGATGAACGGCGGCAAGGACTTTTCCCGCTGGAATCCCCACGGCAGAAACCTCTATCGCCTGTTCAAAGCGCCGGTTGAGCTGGCGCTGGGGCGCGGCGGCAGCGGCATGGCGGATATCGCCATCGGCGAATGCCTGCTGGAATCAAGTCTCGACGGCGACTATACCGAAGCATGGCGAAAAGTCAGCCAAGGCATCGCCCGCGCCGCTGACGATCTGGAAATGCACTGCGCCGCCACGGGCATCCAGGCTCGCATCGTCATGGCGCAGGGAAATGTTGTCGCTGGGTCGGACATGCTGAAGAATCGGCTGGAGTCGCTTCCGGAGAGCACTTCCCCGCGGCTTCGGCAAAACCTGAAATGCGCCTGGCTGACGATGGAACTGATGCAGGGGCACACGGGTGACGCGCTCACCTGGCTGGCGGCGGAGGCCGCAGACGAGACGGACGAGTTCATCATCCTGGACCGCTACCGCTACATGCTGAAGCTGCGGCTGTACATCATCACCGGCGCGTGGGTGAAAACTATGCTGCTGATCAACCGGCTGTCGGATTACTTCGAGCGCTACCAACGGCCCTATATGCGCGCACAGTTGTACATGCTGGAAGCTCTGATCGACAGGCGCACCGGCAGGGACACGT
>JAUNJT010000175.1 GCA_030533105.1 Eggerthellaceae bacterium | reverse complement strand
TCCCACATGGGGAAGTCGCTTCCGAACATCACGCGGTCTGCACCGTAGAGCTCGATGAGTTCGCGCACGCGGCGGCGTCCCAGATACATCATCGCGCTCGACGTGTCGACGAAGCAGCGCTCATCTTCCAAGAATTCGGTGGCAAGGTCGTAAATCGACCAACCGCCGAAGTGCGCGGCATCGACGATGAGGTTCGGGAACTCATGGAGCACGCGCTTCATCCTGCGCGGGTGACTGTAATCGTAGCGGTAATCGCCCGTGTGCATGATGATGGGAAGCCCCTTCTTCTCTGCGATCTCGTATACGCGCATAAGCCGATCGTCATCAAGGTTCACCTGTTGGATGTCGGGATGGATCTTAATGCCGCGCAGGCCGAGTGCGATGCCGGCCTCGATGGCGGCTTCTGGATCTTCCACATCCTGCTGTATGGCCATCAATCCGAAAAGCGACGGGTTATCCTCACAAGCTTCTGAGATGAAGGTATTGATGCTTCCCACCTGCTTGGGCGTGGTTGCCACAGAGCAGATGAGGGTATGGGTGATCGGTGTTGTTCGATTCACTTCGGCGAGGAATTCCGGTGCGCCGTTTCCGGACATCTCGACGTTATAGAAGCGGCCTGTTGCGGCCACGGCCTTCTCGGAGATCTTGGCGGGATATACGTGCGCATGGATATCGACGATAGCCAATTGTTCGATCCTTTCAAACGGTGATTGCACCAGATAATTGCCGCAGACATTGTAGCGTATTCAATTGTGTGCAACCGCCTCACATTGTACAATCGAACCAACAGATTCGGTTTCTTTTCAATGAGAGACGAAGCGAGAGAGAATAGGGGGAGAAGCGAGATGAAAGATCAATGGAAGTGGGGTACTGACAACGATTATTGGGTGAGGACGTGCGCCTGGTCAGCCCCCGGATGCCATCCCGTCGGATGCGGATTAAAGCTGCATGTGGTTGACAACAAATTGGTCAACGTCGACGGCGACGAAGAGCATCCGGTGACCAATGGCCGCCTATGCGTTCGTTGCCTGACCTTGCCCGAGTACCTCAACCATCCTCAGCGCATCACGACGCCGCTTAAGCGCGCGGGTGAGCGCGGCGAGAACAAGTGGGAGCCCATCACGTGGGACGATGCGCTTGATTTGATCGCTGAGAAGGCGCGCGAGATCCAAGGCAAGTACGGCATGGACTCGATCGTCGTCATCCAAGGCACTGGCCGTCAGGCCGCGCTGTATGCGCCGCCTCTGGCGTTCGGCGTGTTCCGCACGTCGACGACGCTCATGGGCATCAGCGGCTATTCCTGCTACGGTCCGCGTTGCGCCGTTGCCGAGTTCGTGTTCGGCACGGGTTATCCGGAGCTCGACTTCGCATCGTATTTCCCGGATAGCTACGATCATCCGGGATATGAGGTTCCCAAATACATCATCAGCTGGGGCAAGATGCCCTTAACCTCCAACGGTGACGGCTTCTTCGGCCATTCGCTCATCGATTTGATGAAGCGCGGTTCCAAGATCATCACGATCGACCCGCGCATCACGTGGCTCGGCGCCCATGCCGATACGGCGATCCGCCTGCGTCCCGGCACCGATGCGGCGCTCGCGCTCGCTTTCCTCAACGTCATCATCGACGAGGACCTCTATGATCACGACTTCGTCGAAAAGTGGTGCTACGGCTTCGAGCAATTCGCAGAGCGCTGCCGCGAGTATCCGCCGTCACGCGCTGCCGAGATCTGCGAGATCCCCGAGCATCTCATCTACCGTGTCGCCCGCCAGTTCGCCACCAACAAGCCCTCCTCGCTCATGTGGGGCTTGACCTTCGACCAGACCACCACGGGCGGCCAGGCGAGCCATGCGGCGCTCGCCATGCTCGCCATCTGCGGTTACGTTGACGTTCCCGGCGGCGTTACCGTCGGCCAGCCTTCGACCTTCTTGGGCAAGTGGCGCGTCGATACCCGTTCGAATCTGGCTCCCGGCCAGTTCGAGAACCGCCTCGGTGCGAAGAACTTCCCTGCAGCCGATCGTTCGCAGTGGGTGTGCAATCCCGACATCACGCTCGAGTGCCTCGAGACCGACGAGCCGATCAAGCTGCGCATGGCGGTGTTCCAGAGCACGAACATCATCT
>JAUNJT010000174.1 GCA_030533105.1 Eggerthellaceae bacterium | reverse complement strand
TCAAGATGATTATTCATCCGATGCTGCTCAAATCACAGACGACCTCTTCGCTGAAGTTGCGGCAAGCTGCGTTCATCAGTTATTCGATGATATGAATCCGTCGAAGCTGCTTGGTTTGGTTGACATCCTAAAGAAGCATGTCGATGATCACACGGCTATGTTGTGGCTCTCCGATGAGGCAGAGCAGCAAAGGATAGAGCCGCTTGATTGTTCTGGTGCCCTCAATTCTGATTCGAAGACTCCGAAACTGGGGACGTACTTCAATGCGTGCATGGCTTCGAAGCTTGGATGGTATGCCGATATGGAAACGACGATTGGCGAAGCGCAGAAGAATGCGGATGGCACGACCAGTTACCAATGCAAAACTACATTCCGTAACGTCATCACCCAACAGGAGGTGGCAGAGGGAAGAACGTATCTCGTTGGCCAATTCAAGAATGGCGATATGTTGCCGTGGATCTATATCACGGCTCCTGCCGGAGGTTCCATCACTGATTTCAAGACAAACGATGGACAGGTCTTCAGCCAAGGTGAGTATAAGGATTTGCAGGTCTGGTATATCCAAGAAGGATCGATTCCTCCTGGTGGCGAGCTTATCTGCACATATACTGTAACGGTTTCGAAGGATGCCGAAGAGCCTCTGGGGTTATCGGCAACACCCATGCTCACTGAGTACCGATAATCGCGGATTCGTCAATTTAATCGTGTTTTGATGAAGCATTGGCAAGGGGCCAGTTTTCCTCTGCAAACGCTAGTTCAGCGATTCCGCTGATGCGCAGCTTTCAAGGACGTTTCTGCTTGCAGACGGCGTACGCATCTGGGTGTGCTATCTTAACGTGATGTGAAAAAGACATGACCATGTTGGTCCAAAAGAAAGGTGTGGATTAACGTATGGCTGGATTCTTCTCTAAACTGCTTACGTTCGGTGAAGATAAGCAGGTGAAGAAATACCAAGGCATCGTGCAGAAGGTGAATTCCCTTGAACCTTCGATGCAGGCTAAGGACGATGCTGAGCTTCAGGCGTGTACGGCGCGGTTCCGCGAGCGTTTCGAAGCGGGGGAATCTCTCGAGAGCTTGCTTCCTGAAGCGTTCGCTGCAGTACGCGAGGCATCGGTGCGCACGCTCGGCCTTAGGCATTTCGATGTGCAGCTCATCGGTGGCATGGCATTGAACGACGGTAATATCGCCGAAATGAAAACCGGCGAAGGTAAAACGCTCGTTTCCACGCTCGCTGGCTATCTGAATGCCCTGCCGAATCACAATGTCCATATCGTCACGGTCAATGATTACCTTGCAAAACGCGACAGTGAATGGATGGGGCAGATCTATAACCTTTTGGGCATGAAGGTCGGCTTGATTCAGAACGGCATGCGCACGCCCTTGAAGAAGCCTGCGTATATGGCAGACGTGACCTACGGCACCAACTCTGAATTCGGTTTCGATTACCTGCGTGACAATATGGTGACGAAGGCTGACGGCCGTGTGCAGCGCGGTCACCATTTCGCCATCGTCGACGAGGTTGACTCCATCCTTATCGATGAGGCGCGTACTCCGCTTATCATTTCAGGCGCTGGCATGCGTGCGGCAGATACGTACAACAAGTTCGCACGTGTCATGCCCGCGTTGGTGCTTGGCGAGGATTTCGAGATGGATGAGGCGAAGCGCACCATCAATGCTACCGAAGTCGGCTTGGAGCGCATTGAAGCCATGCTCGACATCGATGACATCTACGCAGATCCTTCGGGCCTGCTTGCAAATCATCTGCAACAAGCTTTAAGGGCGCAATTCTTATTCCATCGCGACATCGACTATGTGGTCATCGATGGCGAAGTCAAGATTGTCGATGAGTTCACGGGCCGCATCATGGAAGGCCGTCGCTATTCAGAGGGCCTGCATCAAGCCCTCGAGGCGAAAGAGCACGTGCTCGTTCGCGAAGAGAACCAAACATTGGCGACCATCACGTTACAGAACTACTTCCGCCTGTATGACAAGCTGTCAGGCATGACCGGTACGGCAATGACTGAGGATTCCGAGTTCCGTCAGATTTACACACTAGAAGTCGTCGCGATTCCGCCCAACAAGCCGGTTATCCGTAAGGACGAGGATGATTTGGTGTATCGCTCG
>JAUNJT010000075.1 GCA_030533105.1 Eggerthellaceae bacterium | reverse complement strand
TTTCATGCCCGAAGGTTCGCAAAAGACCATATTGGGCATCCGATGTATTATCCCTCAACTTTTCCCTGATTGAAAAGGTCACGACGGGTAAAACCACAATCCTGTCGGTCAGGCAGTCTTTGGCTGCCTGCATCCTTGCGAAATGATGGATTCGCAACAAGAAGAGCAGAAAGGTGCTTACAGCTTGCTTAGCACGAGATACTCGTTCAAATCACCCGTGCGGCCATCTGAACGGAAACGGGAGATGAGCTCAGTACGCGATGAAATCCCCCCGATGAGTGCTTCGACCTCCTCATCGGAGAAGCTGTGGGCATAGCGATACACGCCGCTTCGCTCCTGCCAACCTAAGAAAGCGTCGCCTTGCTCGAGTGCTTCGAAATCCAATGCTTTCGCAAGGTCAATCCGCACGAGTTCGGTCGTCTTAGAAGCTTTACATGCAAGCCGCTCATCATCTAGGAAACGCCATAGCGAGATCACTATCACACCACCTGGATTCACGGCATCGCACAACTGATCGAGCAGAGCCGCGCGCGCCTTTGCTCCTGGCACATGGTGGAAGAACCCGAAACAGGCTGCGATATCGAATCCTGAAAAGCCAAACGGCTCATCTGCAAGCACGCATGAGACGATATCGCGTTGGTTAAACAGCATCTCGCCCGTATCGAGGCTTTCTGCCGATAACGGCAGTTCAACATCGTCTGCGAATCGCACGGGCAGTCCGAACGTCTCTGAACCTTCACGTGCAAGGGATTCGCATGTATCGACCGCGCATATCGCGAAACGATCCTTCCCCATCTCATTTTGAAGGAAGGATTCGAAGCGCATGTTCCCACACGCCACATCAAGGATGCGGATGGCATCGCCATCTCTACATGCGGAGTCAATGGCATCGAAGCACTTTTTCCATCCCGGCCATGCCGCGCTGCGCGTATCGGAGAACGATGACGCGCAAACGTCATAGAAACGCTTGTTGAGTTCGTTGAGGAAGCGGGCGGTTTCGGTGTTCATAGTGCGCACTATTATATAATGGCTTCACCATGGAAGCCATCATCCTAGATATCGCGAACAGGCTCAAATCAAACGAGACCATCGATGCCGACGAGCTCGCGCGCATCATCCGCGCGCACAACGAAGGCATCATCGATGTCTCTTTGCACGCATCCAAAAAGAAGCTTCTGCCCTTCTATCTGCGTGCCCGTAAAACCGACCCTGCTTTCTGGCGCGACCGTGGCATAGACGATGGGACGGAAACGAAACTTTTAAGTCTTCTGCAAGTCAAGCCACGCAGAACCGCAAGCGGCGTTGCGACCATCACGGTTATCACGAAGCCGCATACGTGCTCGAGCGCCTGCATCTACTGCCCGAACGATATACGGATGCCGAAAAGCTATCTTACGGACGAACCGGCATGCCAGCGCGCGGAGCGCGCATATTTCGATCCATACCTCCAAGTCGTCTCGCGTATGAAAGCACTCACGGAGATGGGGCATCCAACCGACAAGATCGAACTCATCGTGCTCGGCGGCACATGGAGCGATTATCCGCTCGATTACCAGTATTGGTTCATGACGGGATTGTTCCGTGCGCTCAATGACATGTCCGACGCATCAATTCCAGAGGATGCGGTGCAAGCTCATGCCCACAAGCTCGCCGAGCAATATCGTCAAGCTGGCATAAGCCGCGACCGTGATGAGCTTTTTGAGCAGACACGCGATGTGCAGGCGCGCATCGATTCTGGAGAACTCACGTATAACCAGGCCTTCGCCGAGCAATACGGCGACGAAAGCCCGTGGACGCGTATCGCCTCATGGCAGAAGGCGGATGCTTCCGATCTTGCGGTCGAGCATAAGCGCAACCATAACGCCGGCAAGCGCGTTGTAGGACTCGTAGTTGAGACCCGTCCCGACCTCATCACGCCGAAAACGCTCGCCCAACTGCGGAGCTTCGGATGCACCAAAGTTCAAATCGGCATCCAAAGCCTCGATGAAAGCATCCTACGTGCCAACCATCGCGCACTCGACCTCGGTCAACTGACGCGCGCATTCGATCTGCTCCGCTTGTTCGGATTCAAAACCCATACGCATTTCATGGTGAACCTGTACGGTTCCGATCCAGAGCATGACAAGGCCGACTACGAACGCTTTGTGACCGATGAGCGCTTCCGCCCCGATGAGGTCAAACTGTATCCGTGCGTTTTGGTCAAAGGCACCCTTCTCGCCTCGCTGCACGAATCGGGCGCGTGGCAGCCATATGATGAGGAAACGCTCATAGATGTGCTGGCGCACGATGTCGCCATCACGCCTCCCTACACGCGCATCTCACGTATGATCCGCGACATCTCAGCGAAGGATATCATCGCAGGGAGCAAGAAAACGAACTTGCGGCAATTGGTGGATGGGAAGCTCGCACGCGATGATGCGGATATCTCCGAAATCCGCACGCGCGAGATCAACGATGCGGAAACCGCTGCCGAAACGCTCATTTTGGACGATGTCGCATACAAGACGCATGCGACCGATGAGCACTTCCTGCAATGGGTGACCCCAGAAGGCCTCATCGCAGGATTCTTGCGCCTGTCGCTTCCCCATCAAAGCGCATGGGATACCTACGATGGACTGCCTACGCTCTCCGATGAGGCGATGATCAGAGAGGTCCATGTGTACGGGAAAGCTGCGAGACTCCATACGCCCGGCGAAAGCGCACAGCATCGCGGCCTTGGCAAGGCGCTTATCACCCGCGCATGCGAAATCGCAAAGGAAGCAGGATTTAAGCGCATCAACGTGATCAGCGCGATCGGCACATACGAGTACTATTCGAATCTAGGGTTTTACGATTCCGGCTTATACCAGCAAAAAGAATTGGGCTAATCGAGTAATCCGAAACGGCGAGATGCGGCAGGCTATTCCTCCTCGCCTTCCTCGCTCTCTTCCTCGCCTTCGTCTTCTTCGCTCTCTTCGACAACCTCTTCGGTAAGCTCTTCGTCCGCGACCTTCTTGAATACGACAGGCGAATCAGGAATCTCCAACGTTAACAGACCATCGCTGAGGACAAGACTATAGGTCTCCTTCTGAGGCTTCCCTTCATCGTTTTGCACGATGAACTCGACACTCGCCTCGTTCGAGGACTTCATCTTCCATGTTCCCTGATATTGATCACCATAGAAGTTGAATGTGCATGTCCCATCACCGGCAAGCGTGAGATTGCTTGTAAGCCCCCATTCCTTATAAAGCAATACTTCGAAAGTCGATAGCTGCTTTTCCTTGGCAGCCTTTTCCTCTTCGGTTTCCTCAGGCTCGGCGCTTTCCTTGGATTCTCCTTCATCCTCGGAGGCATTCTCTTCTCCGTCGCCCTCTTTAGACGAGGTGTCGCTTTCTGCCTTCTGTTCAGGTTCCACACCGAAACTCACAAGCTCCCAATAACCCGCAAACGCCGCCTTATCCTCATCGGTGAATGCGGGTTTGCATGCAGAGCATACAAAGGCAAGAGCTAGGAGGCATAGGCTGCAGATAATGATCCAAACGACACGGGTAATGTGCGCACAGTGCCTATCAGATGCGAGAGCGCCTGAAATGAAACCGTCTGTCCGCATGTCGCTCATCCTATCGTCTTCTCCTATAAGGCCTCAGCCGAGGCCATCTGCGCAAGGCGTGCTACGATCGCCTCGCGGGCGATTATCGGGTCTTCGATCCCAGAAACCGCCTCTTCCATCGGGCAATAGCCCGTATTCGTGCGATTCACGATATGGTCCACCAACTGCCCGAAGCTTGCGACAATGCCGAAGCGCGAAAGCGTTTGCAATGCCGCAACGCTCATGACCTCACCGTAAACCTCGCTTACGCCGAGCAGCACGTACAGAAACGCCGCACCATTTCCTACTACGCGATCAGCTGCCGCGAATCCGCCTACGTCAACGCCATCGTCGAGCCACGCAAGCAGGGGGGCGACCCCGCGACGCTCACTCGCCAAAGTCGTTTCCCCGCACTTGAGAACGCAGGTGAAGCCACCTTCTTCGAGCAGGGCCCGTGCTTTAGACAAATCCACCGATCCGAGGTTTTCTTGCTCCATCGCATTGTCTCTCTCGTTCGCAGTTCGGATACCGCACCAAGAACGCATCAAGGATAGCACAGCGCACGGAACTGCCGCGCCAAAGAAGCGCACCTTCGGCAATCCTCCACTTGCCCGCAACTAAATATGCACGGTATCATCAACACGGTTCTTACGCACCGATGATGAATCGGTCGCCATCGCAATTAAGGAAGGATGCTTTCATGCGCGCGGTCATCCAACGAGTCAGCTCTGCTTGCGTCACGATCGATGGAGACGTAACCGGCTCTATCGAAGCGGGATATCTCATTTTGCTTGGTGTGAGCAAAAACGATAACGAGAAGGAAGCGCAGAAGCTATGGGGCAAGATCTCGAAGCTGAGAATCTTTTGCGACGAGGATGGCAAGACGAACTTAAGCCTGCATGACATTGACGGCTCGGTGCTCGTCGTAAGCCAGTTCACCCTGTATGCCAACTGCAAGAAGGGCAATCGCCCGTCTTTTACCGATGCGGGGTCGCCCGATGAGGCGGATCGTCTCTACGAAGCGTTCTTAGCGCTCGCTCGTGCCGATTTGGGCGAAGAGCGCGTTGCGCATGGAAGCTTCGGAGCGGAGATGCAGGTCGCACTTGTAAACGATGGACCCTTCACAATCGTGCTCGATACCGATACCCTGTAAGCAAGCACGAGCAACACTAGCCGCGCAACAGCAAGATGTGCGTGGATGAAACACAACGGAGGCTGATACCAATGTCAAACCCGATTCTCGACCTCATCGAGCAAGTTCCCAAAAGCGAACGTCTCGGCATCGTAAAGGAGATCATGGGCTGCGCCCACACACAGGAAGCCGTACAGGTTGCGAAGAATCACGGCATCGAGCTCACGGCTCAGCAATTCGAGGACATCAAGGCCTTCCTGAAATCGAAGCCTTCCGATGCCGAATTGAAGAAGATCGTCGAAGCGGTCGTGCCGAAGATCCTCGTTGGTCCGACCTTGAAGGCCTTCAAGTCGAAGCTCGGCCTCTAACGCGCAAGAAGCGGCGTCATCTCGCCCAAGCAGAGCACGGCGACGTTATGCGTCGCACGCGAGATGGCCGTATACAGGCGGTTTTTCGCCAGCTGCTCATTAGGATAGGTTGCCGCATCGGCATCTGGAATGATGACGCTATCGAATTCGAGGCCCTTGGCGAGTTTCACGCTCATGACGTTTATGCCATCGAGGGCAAGATCGCTCGCCGAATCCGTTAAGCACACCGGTACTCCCTGCTCAGAGAGCAAAGCGTAGATACGTCGCGCATTCCTCCCACTCGAAGCGATGACCGCAGCGCTTCCCTTACGTGCGCATGCCGCTTCGACTTGCGCGACCAATCCATTCAGGTATGCTTGCTCATCGTCGAATGCAGCGATTACGGGTGCATCCTCATCACGTTGGACGGATTGCACGCTGATACGCGACTCTTCATCCAAAAGCGACGCGAAAAGGTCGGTGATCTGCGGCGTCGATCGATAGCTCGTCGCCAGGAAGCATTCATCCACGCTTCCACGCGTGAGCATGAAAACCTCGCGGATCTCATCGAAGCCCGCACTCGATGCGCTTATCGCCTGATGCCTGTCGCCGAGCATCAGGAAATTCGCATGCGGGAAGTACTCGCTTAGAAGCATAAGCTCGGAAGCCGTGTAATCCTGAACCTCGTCGATGGTCACGTAGCGTGTTTCCCTGTCCGCGAAACCCGTCAGGCGAAGTTTGACATATGCCCACGCGACGCGGCTTAATCCCGTAACCTTCGCAAGGCGGCAACCGATACGGTCGATGCGAAGCCAGTCGGCTTGGACGATGCGGTCGAACACGGGCGCATACTTGTCACGCAAGTACTGTTGGGAAAGCTCGATAAGCTCCTCATCGCTCATCGGATAGAGAGGTTGGCCGAACAGGCGGCGTTGCTCTTCTTGGGACATGCCGAGCAACTCGTCATGCACTTCCTCTTCGCGCGCACGTGATTTGATGCGCGACTCGGTCTGCTCTAGCAGCTCCTCGACCATAAGCGCGAACACACCATGGCCGGAAAGGCGGGTACTCAGCTTCTTGTACAGACGCCGAAGCTGCGGGATGCTCACGACAACCTCATCATCGACTGCGAGCTCGAAGAAGTCGTCCATGTCGAGCTCACATGATTCCGCCTTATCCCCCAATTCACGCAGCGCGGCAACCGAAATGCTCGCATCGGCAGCCCTATCGAGCCTGCTTATGCGCGACATCAATTCCTCTTTGGTCACAAGACGGGGATTCGCCTCCCCCAGCTGCGGGAGCACGTTATCGATATACGCACGGAAGACGGGATTCGGAGTGATGAGGCAAACCTGGGACGGATCGAGCGTATCGCGGTACGTGTAGAACAGATACGCGATGCGTTGCAGGAGCACGCTGGTTTTCCCGCTGCCCGCGATGCCTTCGACGAGCAAAGCAGGGACATCCGGATGACGGATCACCTGGTTCTGCTCGCGTTGGATGGTCATCGTGATCGCACCCATCTTGT
>JAUNJT010000173.1 GCA_030533105.1 Eggerthellaceae bacterium | reverse complement strand
GGCGTCACCTTCTGGTTTCCCATTCCTTCCGCTCCCTTACGTTCCAACAAACTTGCGGCAACAACGCCGAGACCACATCGCATGCAGCCAGAGAGATGTCCCCTTGCGATTACATCGCTGCTTCGCCAGCAGCAGCCTGCTCGGCCTCGCGCCTTTTCAAACGCTTCCACTCGACCACGACAAACACGGTTGTGACCAGGATGGCGAACACATCGGCCACCGGCGTGGCGATATAGACGGCATCGAGCCCCTGAATGCCCGGGATGATTGTCGGCAACAGCTCGGGCAGGATGAACATGAGCGGGATCAAGAATAGAATCTGGCGCGACAAACCGAGAATTATCGATTTCACCGGCTGACCGGTCGCCGTGAAGTAGTTCGAGCCGACAATCTGATAGCCCACGATGGGCATCACGGCAATCATGACGCGCAGCACATAGGCCGTGAACTCGGAGAGCTCCGGATCGTTCAGGCCGAAAATCGCCACGATCTGCAATGCGAAAAACTGCGCGAGCGCCCAAAGCACCGTGCCGACACCGACGGCTGTGAGAATGCCATCTTTCCACGTTATGCGCACGCGGTCATATTTCTTCGCACCGTAGTTGAACCCGAGCAGCGGCTGCACGGCAACCGACACGCCGAACAGCGGTGTGAACAAGAACATGATTACACGCACTGCCAATCCGATAGATGCGAGCGCCGAATCGGCGCCGAGCGGGCTGAGCTCGCCGTAATGCACAAGCAGCATGTTCGTGAGGAAATTCGTTACAGCCATGCCCGCCTGCAAGGCGAAGCTGGCAAGCCCAAGCGCGATGATGCGCCCGCACAGCGACCATTCAGGCTTGAAGTTCTTCACACGCAGCTTCAGCGGAACGCCTTTCGTGAACAGGAAATACCATAGCACCGATATGCACGAGAGGCCCTGGCCGCACACCGTAGCGAGCGCGCTTCCCGCCACACCGAGCCCCATCACAATGACGAATATGTAGTTGAAGAAGATGCAGCCTACAGCGCCGATAACCATCGTGAGCAACGCGCGGTTAGGAGCCCCGGTCGTACGGATGAATTGGTTGATGCCGAAGCCCACACACTGGACGAAATAGCCGTAGAAGATGATCTGCATGAAGCTATACGCATACGGGCGCACCTCATCGGTCGCACTCGAGAGCGACAGCAGCGCATCCATCGCCGGGGGACACGACGCCACGATGCACACAACAACCCAGACGAGGACGCACAACATAAACGTATTACCCAGCGTGCGCTCGGCAACATCCTTGCGTCCTTCGCCCAGCTTCAATGCACACAGCGCATTTCCACCCGTGCCGACGAGCATCGCGATTGCCAAGAACACGGTCATGATGGGATTGGCTACCGTAGTTGCCGCGATGCCGATTGCACCGATAGCATGGCCCAAGAAGATCGAATCGATGATGTTATAGGCGGCGTTTACCAAATAGCCCGCGATGGCGGGGACAGCGAACTCTGCGATAAGCTTGGGGATGGAACCGGTTCCCAAGCGGAGGACCTTTTCATCGGCTGCATCGAAACCGAGCTTCGCCTGCGCTTGCTCCGATGCGCCGCCTTCCGCGGGCATCGAAGCTTCGCGCGCGGAATCGATTTCCGCCGACACGATGTCCTTCTCGTCGATCTTCATGATTACCTGGGTGCCTCCCTCGTCAGAACTATGAGTGTAGCCACGTTCTTTGGGGAAAGAAATGCAAACCTCGGCAAATGCACTAAGAATCGATATGTGCGACGTGCGGTCAGGGTTGACGATGCAAAGCGAAGTGCATTTCTCCAGCATACAAAACGGAATCGGGGTCGCCCCCGATTCCGTTCCGAGTTCGCTTCATGTGTTAGATCGCATTGCTATGCGCTCTGCTCGCCTTCCATGCCAGGACCGCCCATCGGCCACTCGCCGTCTGCGCCTTCCGGCGGCTGCATGCCGCCCCTGCCGCCAGGACCGCCCATGCCGCCGCCCATCATCATGGAATTGGTCAGTTCGGTCACCTGCTCGCCGTTTACAATGACGGTGCCGCCGTTGAGCTCGCCGCGTCCATCGAAATCGAAGGCGAATTGCGCCGTGATGTCGACCGTGCCGCCGTTGATGATCAGGTCGCCGTTGGTGTCGAGAGCATC
>JAUNJT010000172.1 GCA_030533105.1 Eggerthellaceae bacterium | reverse complement strand
ATCGAGGATGCCAAACCGATTGTTGCCTACGGATTGGATCGCCGTCTCGCACGATTCGACCTGACATCTGCCGAAGGGCGTTCTAAGGCGCTGTCGTCGGCGCTGAAAGTGCTTGCTCCCATAAAGGGATCGCTTCTTGCAAAGGATTACGCGGTTCAGCTTGCTGGACGTCTGAAACTACGTGAGCAGGATGTCCTCGACGAGCTTGCGAAAGTGCGTGCGCCGCGCCGCTATCGCGATGAATCCGATGGCGAGAATACGCCTCGTGCATCTGCGGAGGCGCCGGCGGAACCCGATGCCTCTCTGCCTGCGGAAGGTGCGCTCACGCAAACGGAGCGCAATCGTCGGAGCGTGGAGCGCGAAATGCTCGGCCTCTGTGCGCAGTTTCCCGCGATAGCGCTTGAGCACGCTGATGCGCTTGCGCAAACGAATTGGCACGAGCAGCTGCATGCCGACTTAGCGCAGGCCATACTTGCATGTCTATCAGAAAATGCCGCATCCACGCCAGCCGAAATCGTGGCTGCGGCCACTGCCGCAGTGCCGCGTGCCGCAGGGATCTTGACTGAGGCGCATGTCCAGGATCAAGGTCGTGCGGCGCAGGTGATAGCTTATCTGGCCGACGAGTTGTCGATTGGCGACATGGAAGGCACCGTCGAAGCCCTGAAAGCCTCGCTTACGCAAGCCAAGGAAGGTGATAGCGGGGAATACGAGCTCATCTTCCAAAGCATTGTCGAGCTCCAGCGCGAGATATTGAAGAAACGTACGGCACATAAGCCGATTATGTAAGGAGAAGATTCCATGTTGAAAATCGTCCTGTCACCCGATCCGCTGCTCAACCAGGTATCTGAGCCATGCGATCCCCAAGATCGTTCCCTGAAGCGTTTGGCGCGCCAGATGGCTAAGGCCATGTATGCAAACGATGGCATCGGCATCGCCGCTCCCCAGGTAGGCGTTCTCAAGCGGTTGATCGTTGTCGAATGCGGAACACCCGAGGAACCGGAGACGATGACCCTTCTGAATCCAGAGATCGTCGAGACAGACGGCGAGCCTGTCATTGCCGAAGAGGGGTGCCTCTCGTGTCCGGGTGTCTCGGTTCCCATCGAACGGAAACCATGGGTGCGTGTGCGTTATCTCGATCTTGATGGCGAGGCATGGGAGATCGAGAGCGATGGCTGGTTTGCCCGCTGCCTCCAACATGAGATCGACCACCTCGATGGCAAGACACTGTTCGAGAGTGCAAGTCCCCGCGAGCGCATAAAGGCGCTTTCCGCCTATGCTGAAGCGCAAAAGGCAGGCGCGAAACCCGGCGAGACGTCCATCGACGCGAAGGTGCGATGATGCGCGTTGTATTCATGGGAACGCCGCGTATGGCGGCGGTGGCGTTGGAAGAGCTCTCCTGCCGTCATGATGTCGTTCTTGCCGTAACACGTCCCGATGCTGTGAGCGGACGGGGAAAGGCAAAGCGTCCCTCTGCGGTGAAGGAGCTCGCAGTCGGTCTCGGTATCCCCGTTTTGGAAGCATCGTCGATAGATGATTCTGCACTCGAGGCTCTGCGAGCAGCAGACCCCGAAGCGATTTGCGTCGTTGCATTCGGTTGTTTGCTTCCTGCGTCGGTACTCGAGCTGCCGCGGTTCGGATGCCTGAACGTTCATGCTTCGCTTCTGCCGCGTTGGCGCGGCGCAGCGCCGATCGAACGGGCGCTTCTGGCCGGAGATAAACGGGTCGGCTACTCGATAATGAAGATGGACGAGGGTCTTGATACGGGTCCGTACTGCGTGCAGGGGGATATGCCTGTGCATGATGCGCCTGCGGGGGAGATAGGCGACGAGCTGGCGCGTGAAGGCGCGCGGGCCCTTGCCGATGTGCTCGATGCGCTTGCTGTCGGTGATGTTGAATGGACCATCCAAGACGACGATGCGTCGACGTATGCGCCGAAGCTTGGAAAATCCGAGCTTGGGTTGGATCCGAAAGCGACCGCCTTCGAGAATTGCCTGCGCGTGCAGGCATCTAGCGACGCCCATCCGGCGCGTGCTTCTATCGCCGGACGTGATGTCACAGTCGAGCGTGCACGAGTCGTTGATGCCGAACACCTTCCCGAAGCTGTTCCGAATGTACAGCCGGGAACCGCTTTGTTTGTAAGCAAAAAGCTTCTTCTCGCTTG
>JAUNJT010000020.1 GCA_030533105.1 Eggerthellaceae bacterium | reverse complement strand
CAAGCCTTGTCGGCAAGCATGCGCAGTTGCGGTATCATGTTCGGGAACACATGAGTATGCGCGAATAGCACCCCAGGAGGTTTTCATGAAGTGCGTCATCACCGTTTTGGGCAAGGATAGTACGGGCATCGTTGCAGCGATTGCAACGGCGCTTGCCGAATGCAGCGCGAATATCGATGACATCAGCCAAACGATTCTTGACGATCGAATTTTCTCGATGACCATGATGGTGACGCTGAATCCCGAGGTTGCAGACTTCAATGCGGTCCAGACGCGCCTTGAGCAGGTACAGGAAGAAATCGGCCTTCAGGTCATCATTCAACGCGAAGACGTCTTCCAGTTCATGTACAAGATCTAGCGTGTAAGAACGCGATTGTCCTATACACAATAGAATGATTTGCGCGAGCGTTCTGCTCGTGATGTCGTTGTTTTCCCTGCGGGGGAGAGAGCGCGCATCGCCGCATAGGGTTTTCATCACGATTTTTGCACAAAACAACAATATATTGTGTATTTTTCGAGACACACCCACTTTTTGTGGTATAGTTCGTTCCCGTACGAAGAAAAAGGCGCACATAAACAGCCGCGCGAAACGGTACACGAAAATGACACACGAAACGCAGGAGGAATGCGATGCCAACAGCAGTTTTAGAGCGCGAAGCTCAACAGGTTTCAACCGAAATGCAAAAGGATGTCCGCATGGTCGATGACGTGAAGGTCACCGTGTCTTATGCGCATGCCAGCGATGCTCCGGTGACTGACCGTGAGATTCGCGCTTACATTCTGCGTGGCAATCAGCAGAACCCGAACACCATTGTCGAGGGCTTGGACCTTGCGGTTGATGGCGAGGACATCGACATCCACTATCAACTCGCTCCGATTCCGTTTGAGCGCATCCGCCGCATTACGGGCTATCTGGTGGGGACCATGGATCGCTGGAACAACGCAAAGGCTGCTGAAGAGCACGATCGCGTCAAGCACGCGGTAAATCTCTAAGACAGTTCCCATTTTCGTACAAGTTGTGTTAGCTGGCAGACAGTAGTTTGCCAGCTAACATGCGTTATGGGGCACGTATGATTGTGGCTTATTTGCCGACTGAATGACGTTGTCGTTGAAGAACAGGGTTAATTCGTCGGCAAAGTGTTTTTATCCTTGCATTTTGAAAATTCACAGCGTACAATAGCGCATACCGCGCTGCGAGCGTGGTACCACACAATAGTGCGGGGTAGAGCAGTCTGGTAGCTCGTCGGGCTCATAACCCGGAGGTCGTAGGTTCAAATCCTGCCCCCGCGACCAACATTTCCGCAGGTCAAGGCCATGTTTGCTTGACCTGCTTTTCTTTTATCTTGGGTCAAATTCGATAGTTTTGGGTCTGATTTGGGTCAAAAAAATATTAACGTTTTCGGTATGTGACCGTAGACCTGTCTGGCTGCATATCATGGGGAAATCAACAGACACTCTGCTATCCTGCTAAAATATCGAGCAGTACGGCCGTGGTCTCGGCCATTCAAGGCGTGGCTTGCCGCCTGATGCTCGCACTGCCCGCAATGATTATGAAAGGATAACGACGTATGTACAAGATGACTGAGGAGGAGTTCGAGCAGGCTGTTGCCGATGCGTTGGATACCATCCCGCAAGAGTTCTTGGACGAACTCGATAACGTTGTGATCCTTGTCCAAGACGAACCTGGTGAGGAGTTGTACTCCAACATTGAGGGCGCGTTCGCGCAAGATGCATACTGCGCGGACGATGGCGGCGAGATCCTCGGCTTTTACGATGGCTGCTCTCTAGACGAGCGCGGAGACGATTACGGTGCGTTCGGCGATTATCCGGACACGATCACTGTCTTCAAGGGACCCCACGAGCGACTAGAAGGCGGACGCGAAGCAATTCTGGAAGAAATACGTAAGACCGTTGTCCACGAGATAGGGCACTTCTTCGGCATGGATGAGGACCAAATCGACGAGATGGGCTATGCCTAAATCATTTTCCGATTCGAGGTTCAAAAACCCGTAAAGAGTGATAATACGTAAACAGCTGAACGATAGATTGGAGGGCATCGATGTCCAGTTCTCTCATTGAACGTCAGGTCGAAAACGTTGTTCAGGACGTGTTCGACGATAAAGCAGTGCGCATTGTCAAAGGAATCAGCAAGCTAGCCGCCAAGCAGGGTGGCGAGTCCACCATGCAGAACTATAAGCTTCTCGGTAAACGAGCTCTCATTGCGTTGGCTGTCGTGGTTGTAGCAGTCCAGCTGACATCATCTGCTGTCGGCTTTATGATGTCGCGCAAAAACGAAGAGAAGCGCATAGAGCAGGTAGTTCATCGTGTTCTCGACGAAGAGCGTCAGAAAGAAGCTGCCAAAGATGTATCTTAAGCCGAAGACTGGAATCTTTGCGAACACTGCTTCGTCATGGCGAAGCAACTGCCCAGATATCTTTCTCAATTAGGCAGTTTTCAAGCGGCAAAAACTAAGAGAATAATCGGAAAAACGCAAGCTGAACTGGGAAAATACCAGCTTGCCGTAGTTCGTTCACAAGAAGATTCCATGCAAGGCTGTTCTTCTGTAGCAGCGTATCCGAGAGAAGTGCCTGTATAATATGGAAATGTACGTTTGACAAGAGAAAACATGGAATAAGGGAGGTTGCATGAAGGGTTATACGGGAAAACTCCTTTTCGTTGACCTTTCGACGGGCGAGATCGAGGTCCGCGAGTTCGACGAGCAATTCGCACGCACATGGATTGGCGGATATGGTTTCGGGGCGCGCATCCTATACGATGAAATGCCGGCGCATACCGACGCGTTCGCTCCAGAGAGCATGATCGGCTTCATCAGCGGCGCAGCGAATGGGACGACCGCCCTCATGGGTGGACGTTACACCGTGGTGTGCAAGTCGCCTGTGTACGATGGTTGGAACGACGCGAACTCCGGCGGAACGTTCGGCCCATCGATGCGCAGCGCTGGTTTCGACGGTATCTTCGTGAAGGGCATCGCAAAGGCGCCGGTGTATCTGTATATCAAGGATGGCGTATGCGAGATCCGCGATGCTTCCCAGTATTGGGGGAAGACCGTAAGCGAATGCGAAAACCTTGCATCCGCAGAGATCGGCGAGAAGAGACTCGGCAGCTGCTGGATCGGGCCAGCCGGCGAGAACAAAGCGTACATCGCTGCGGTGATGAACGATACGCATCGCGCTGCTGCGCGCGGCGGCGTCGGCGCAGTCATGGGATCGAAGATGCTCAAGGGCATCGTCGTCGCGGGCAAGTTCAAGCTCGAGAAAGCCGACCCCGACCTGCTCAGAGACCTCAACAAAGAGATCATGTCCTGGGAAAAGGATGGTCCTGTCAGACCCGTCGTGGATCTGTTCGGCGCATACGGAACCGGCAACGATTACGCGCATGCGGTCGGGTGCGGTGATGCTGGCGTGAAGAACTGGGCGGGTTCGGTCGAGGATGTTCCACCCGAAGATCGCGACGCTATCAGCACGCAGAAGATGGATCCGATCTATCGCATCAAGAAGTACTCATGCAGCGCCTGCCCCGTCGGTTGCGGCGCCATTTATGGTTTCGATGCATACGGTTACAAGTCCGAAGATAGCGGCCGTCCTGAGTACGAGGTCACCGCAGGTCTCGGAAGCATGCTTTTGAGCACGGATACCGATGCGGCCAACGTGGTCAATTTCCTCTTCAACGAATACGGTGTCGATGCCATTTCAGGCTCGGGCACCATCGGCTGGACTATGGAGATGTATGACAAGGGTCTGTTTACAGCAGAGGACCTGGACGGTATCGAGCTGACTTGGGGAAATGGCGAGGCCATCGTCCGCATCGCCGAGAAGATCGTTCGCGGTGAGGGCATCGGTGCCATCTTGATGAACGGTTCGCGCTATGCTGCCGACCATTTCGGATTCGGTCATGATGCGCTTGTCACAGCCAACGGTATCGAAATCGGCCAGCACGACTGCCGCTACGGTCCCCATCTGGCACGTACCTACGTCTTCGATCCGTCACCTGGACGACACGTCAAGGGCGGTCTGGGCGTTGCGTGCGGGCATAAGCCGCCTGAAATCAAGTTCGCCTACAGCACGAGGGGCGCCGAGGATGTTGCCGGCACGGTCGACCGCGAGTTGTCTGCCGTCGGTGGCTTCTGCGGCTTCAGCGCGTTCGGACTTCCACCCGATATGCAGCGCAAACTTCTTTGTGCCTCAACCGGGTTCGACTTCACTCCCGAGGAGCTCACGGTGACGGGCAAGCGTATCTGGTTCATGCGCCAGGCGTTCAACATCCGCGAAGGGTATCTGCGCGACTACTGGTATCTCGATGACCGTCTGCAGGGCAAGCCGCCTCTGCAGGAGGGTCCGCTCACGGGTGTTACCATCGATGTCGATGCCATGGGCGATGCGTTCTTCAAGGAGATGGGTGTCAATCTCGAGGATGGCATTCCGTTCCGTGAGACATATGAGGCTATCGGCGGTATGGATGATGTGATCGCCGATATCTACGGATAGCACACGAATTCCTTCGCATTCATACGAGAATGGCCCCAATCGGGGCCATTCTCGTATTCTGCGTGTTTTCCTTGGTTAGGCATACCAGCGCATTATCCAATGCAAAGCAACTATGCCCAATAGCCTAGCTCTTTACCTTTTTCGTATACGCCAACCGCTTGGGCGTAATAGCCATATGAATTCAGGTGCGTCCAGTCGGATCGAAGCTGTTCAGATATCCAGCCTTGCTCGGCATTTGCCTTATCTTCCTCGGTTGGCTCCAAACCGGCCTCGCTTAAACCGCGTTCAACGAGGAACAAGCGCATGTTGATGAAGTGCTCTCCGAATTCCTCACGAAGTGCGGCTTCCCAAGCAGTTTCCTGAATGCCCAATCCATAGTCTTGCGGCCAGTCCCACGGATCGGCATAGGAGCTTCCTGGGTCGTCGGTATCGCCGATGATGATGTATTTGTCGCATCCTGCATAATCGATCATGAAGTGATATTGCTCGATCAGCTGTTCAAAACCCATCTCCCAGCCGCCATTGCTGCCCATCTCGATTATGAGGATGTCGCCCTTGTGTTGTGCTGCCTGCAGCTTGACCATGCTTTTGATGAGATCGAATTCGAAACGGTCGTTTTCATACTCGTTTTCTGGTTTACCTTCGGGTTCGCCATCTTGCTCGACTTCGGGTCTGCCCTCAGGTCCTCCTTCGGGTTCGAACTGCTCTCCGAGCACGTTCTCGGGCATGTAGCCTCCTTGCATAAAGGCTATCTCAGCCGAGGTCGCACCGCTCACTCCGAAGTTATATGTGCGTATGCCTGTCAATTTCTCGAGGATCTCGGGATACGAAAGATAGCTTGCATCGAAATAGCCCTTATCCGTCTTGATGAGCGCTTTGCTAGCTCCGATGCCTTCCGTGAGGCTGTCTCCCCAACATACGATTTCCCGCGTATCGCTTTTATCGGAAATGCTTGGGTGCGAATTCAAGGATTCGGTTCTTGAGGAGCTTTTCGCATTCTCGTATAGCAGCAGGCCTGCAATCAAAATCAGAAGCAACGCGCATACGACGCTGAGGCCAATGACGATGCGTGTCTCCTGCTTCATTCCGTGAAACTCCTGCGTTGCATTTATCGGCGCGACCATGCTTTAACCGAATCGTTTCGTCTTGCTGCCAAGCGCATGACCACGACATTATAGCGTGCTCGTGATTTCGGTTTCGTTCCTATTTGGATTTATTCTTCAGCGTGCGGAAAGCCGCGATGCTTCGGCTGCGATTGATCCACAAAAACGCGAAGTAGCATACGGCATATATGACGATGGCAAGCCATGTTGGGGCAAGCATGGTAAAGGCGATGAATATAGCGGAAAGCGCTACGATCTCAAATCCAGCGGGCGTATGGCCCGTACCCAGTTTGTTTTCCACCAAGTATTCCGTGAACAGCGAACGACCGGCTACCACGCATGCGAGGAGTATCGACAATACCGTCAGGGAGTCGAACAGCCATGCATTCAGACCGATGCACGCAAGGCATGCGAGAAGCGATACAAGATTGATCTTGAGCAGCAGGCTCTCGCCGCGTAATACCTTCAAATAGGTTGTGCCGATGAGATCCATCTTCCCATCGAAGATGCAAATCGGCAAAAGCAGTGCAAAGAGGCTGAAGCTCAACTCATACTGCGGCAACCAGAGCATGAGCAGTGCTACGGCGGGATAGTAGCAGAGGAAAACCATCGGCAGTATGGCATCCAAGCCATCGCGTGCCGCCACGAAAACCTCTTTCTGCTCCTCTTTGTTTGTCTGGCGAAGAGCGGGGAAGAGGACCATGCTTGCTTGATAGATGAAGATCATGAAGAAAGCCACCATGGAGAGCGCGAAAGAGAATTTGCTGAACATCTCGATATCGCCCTGGCTGTCTACGAAGAACTGCATCGATCCGATGATGAGCATGCCGAAGAGCGAAGCGATCATGAGCTTCGCTCCCACACGGATGGTAGAGAAGGTTTGAACGACAGCATCCTTCCAAGCCATCACGTGCTCTGCAAGGAAATCCTTTGCCTTGTAGAGGCAGAAAAGCAAGGCGATTGCCTGAGCGAATAGATAGAAAGCCACATATATTTGGAAATCCCGGCAGCCAAGCAACATGCATATAAGGAGCGGTACGAGGAAGACCAAGCGGTTGATGGCGACCGATGCAGAATACAGCTTCGTCTCGTTCATCGCCTGGAACACATAGCCCCAATAATTCGTGAAGTTCGATAAAAGCAAGAAGATCGCAGTTGCGATGAAGACGAACTCGCGCTTGGGCTCCATCGGAGTGACGAGCGCGAAGACGATGATGATCACCGCAAATACGCATTGGAAAGCCGCGCCGCAGGAAAAGAGGGATTTGATAGCGCCCTTATCGATTTGAGAACGAGAATTGCCGCCCTCGATGAGGTACACGCCGTCGTTTAAGCCTAGGTGGAATAAACCCACATAATTCGAAAACAGGATGAACAGTTGCCAGTAGCCGAACTCGGCAACATCGATGAAGGCGGGCAAAAGCAGGGAGATAACGCAGCTGACCGCGAAGGCGATTCCCTGCGCTAAAAGCGCAACGGAGAAGTTCGATATGAGCGACCTGACGTTCAGCACGGCTTTTTGCATCAGACCTTTCCGTCACGCTCGAGTGCTTGGTAATACTCTTCAAGAATGCCAAGCGCTTCCTTGCTCCACTTCGTCTCGTTATCCACGGATTTTGCAACGCTCTTCTGGTCTGCCCTGAACGTCGCGTGGTGGTTGTGAAGTACCTGCAATGAGGGGTCGTATACGGTGGTCAAACCCTCTGCCTTCGCACGAAGCGCGAGGATGTCCTCCTCGAACCCAAGGAAGGTCGGTGGATAGAACACCGCATCGAAGCGCTCCAAGAAGCGCGGTCCGAAAACCAGGCAGGCTCCCTGCAGCGTAACGCCAAACTGCACCTCTTGGGGCGCTAGCATCCAGCCTCTTTTCTCATAGATGGCACGCATGAGCTTTTGCCCTGCTTCCGATTTCATCAGTGCGACCTGCAGGCCATGCTCGCCGTAAGCACCGATCGTCAACGAGGTTCGGGAGAACGTCCTTTTCGCTTTCTCGATAGCCGAGGCGGTTGTCAGGGAACGTTTGAGTGGATTATGGTTTCGCAACATGTCGGGGAACATGCTGTTTTGGATGATGATGTCCGGACCTACGATATCGAAATCGTATGCGTCGAAGCTGCGCGCGATACGGTCGATGAAGTCCTCTTGGAAGAAAACGACATCGTTGTTCGCTACCACGAGGAATTGGGTGTTGTCGCGATCGACGGCGCGATAACCGAAATTATTGCCTTGCGAGAACCCCAAGTTCTCCTCAGTGCGCACAAGCTCGACTAAGGGGTCATCCGCATAGCGCGCTTCAATCTGCTCGAACGCGCCGTTCGTGGAGCAATTATCCACGAGGATGATTCGCTTACTATAGTCATAGGACTCGAGCAGGCGGATGGATTCCACACAGGCTACGGTCTCATCAGCGGTTTGGTATTGGAGAATCAAAAACGTGATGATTCGTCTCATGCAGGGCCTTTCGTTTTGTCGCGCGTACGATGAAATCGCAGGTACAACATTCAAACTCAAACTGCGCGCTACCCTTTATCATAGCAGGACGACTAGTTTCACACGAAGGAGAAGGCTGCGATGACGTGTGACCTTCACGTAATCGCCGCATTGGAAATGCGTTAATCGGTTCATTGGAAGAACGTCCGAAGGAAGTTTAACCGATGCCCTATACTGAGCACATGAGCGAATCTAATCAACATAAGCCCGATCAGCAGGCGCAAACGGAGATGATACCTAAAAAAGGGAAGAAGTCCTATCTGGGAATCGTCCTTATCGTTTGCGCTGTCATCTTGTGCGCTGTCGTTGCTGCAGGTGTGTGGCTCATCATATCGAGTAGCTCATCTGCCCAAAATGAGCCGACGGATACCCAAACATCGCAGCAAAGCTCTCTTGAAGCAAGCAAGGACAGGTCCGCACCCGCTCATCCGAACAAGCTTGCAGGTTCCACTGAAACCACCGATGCGAACGGAATCGTCCACGGTATTACGCCCGATGGCATCACGTACGTCGTATATGGGCGCGGCGCCTTCGGTCGTCAAACCAGCAAGGTCACGCTTTCGGCGCTCGGAGACGTGCTCGTCACGGACAACAATATCAACATCATAGATGGCTACGATGGCTCCAGGGGCGACGGGGCATATGACCTCCGACCGTTTTTCCAGGGCACTGCCGATCAGGCACGTGAGTACGATTTGCGCTTCATCAATCAGGAAACCATCGCTGACGGTTCATCCGGCTTTTCGGGCTATCCGGTGTTCAACAGTCCTGACACGATCACGCACAGCATCGCTGCCGAAGGCTTCAACATCGTGAACCTGAATTCCAATCACACGTGGGATATGGGGGCAGCCGGTATCGAGCACACGCATGCGCTCTGGGACGAGTATCCCGAAGTCATGCTCATCGGCAGTTACGATTCGCCCGAGGATGCTGAGGCGATTCACATGATCGAGCGCAATGGCACGACCTTCGCCTTCTTAAGCTATTGCTATGGGGACAACTTCTACGGCACCGATCCGAACGAATTCCCGAATTCGTATTATTCGACGCCATTCGATGACGGGAGGATGGCTGACGATATCGCACGCGCCAGGAAGGTTGCCGATGCGGTCATCGTATACATGCATTGGGGCTCCGAATACACGTGGCAGCCGAACGACCAGCAGGTTGAGTACGCTGAATGGCTTGCCGACCAAGGTGTCGATCTCATCATCGGCAGCCATGCGCATATCCTGCAGCCCATCAAGTACGTCACAAGCGAATCGGGCAATACGGTACTTACCATATACGGCTTGTCAGATTTCATATCTGGATGGACGCTTACGGACACCATCTTAAGCGGCATGTTTACCTGCGATTTCGTTTGGCAGAAGGACGGAACGCTCTCGCTTGAGAACCCCATGTTCTATCCAGCGATCGAATGGTCGGATGGCAGGGACGTATACGTGCGCTTCTTAAAGGATATGAGCGACGCCGAGATCGCAGATAACACGCGCACCGAGGATGTGGGTGATGACGTAGGATATCTGCACCGATTCCTCGATGATCTGGAGATGGATATTCCGGTCGTGTGGGATTAACGCGCTATTCCTCAATGATAAACGCGCCGCCTGCGCCCCATTCCCAAGAGCCTTTCACGCCGCACTCGCAAGCTACGACCTCGAAATGGTATTTCGCGATGCCGAGGTCCGTATATACAAGGCCCGAGCGTATATGCGACAGGCCAGCGCGGATAGGTGAATCAGGGAAATCCTGCGTAAACACGTATGGTTGTCCGTTGATGGCCGACGGTCCCTTTTGCGCTGCCTCGATGCATGCCTGAACCCATTCGGGGGCTTGATCGAACGGAATATACGCTTGCCACAAATCGGATAGTTTCTTGTCGCGTTTGCGCAGTCCCTTGCGGATCGTGCGCTGTTTGAGGGGCATCTTCTCCGGGGCGAAGCCGATAGGTATCACATCATGCAGCACTTCGCCTTCGGCAAGCTCAACGCGTACCGTTTCGTGGTCGTAAGTACCTGCGACCCAGCATGTCTCAAGCCCGAGCTGCGTGATGAAGAGCACGAGATCCTCGCCATAGTAGCCGAGCTTCTCTTTTGAGATGGCATCATCTTGGGCAGCGAGAGCCGCATAGTATAGGGGATCCGATGCGAACATGCTCTTGCTCAAATCAAGCGCGGTTCCGTTTTCGCGGGGACCATAGAGCTGGAAATGCAAACCGGTCTGTTCGTTGATCTCGTCGATCTTTTGCTGGATTTCGGCGAGTATTCCATCGGGGATCGCCTCGTCTGTAAAAGCTCGGCAGGAAATGCGATGCTCGATTGCTTCGATGATATCCATGAGCTGGTCCTTCCTTGTAGCAGGTGCAAAAAGATAGCTTGCTGTGGACGTGCATGATGAAACGAAATACATAGTGCGAGGATACCTGATTCTACCACTCCTTAAAAACCAGAACCAACACGAGGATTCGCAGAGTACTTCCGCATTGCGGCGGCAACTTGTACACTGGCTGCATGGGATTACGCGAAGACGAAAAACGCTGGAAACGCATACAGGACGCGCTTGCCGCCGAAGCGGCAGGAAGAGAGTTGCGTCCTATTGCATCGACTCGCACGCTTTTCGGGATACAATCGAGCGTAGAAGAGCAGATCGAGCGCATCGTTAAAGAAGACGAAGCAGCGCGAAAGGAAGCGCGGCGAACTGCCCGGGATGGTCAAAAGGAGACTGCCATGACGAAGTTGGAAGCAGGTATTGCACGCGAAGATGCCTTTGCGCTTTTAGAGGAGCACAACAAGGAGGAGTTCCATATCGAGCATGCGCTGACGCTTGAAAGCACCCTGCGATACTTTGCGCGGGAGTTCGATTCAGAAAACGAAGAGTTCTGGGGCATCGTCGGTCTCCTCCATGACTTGGATTGGGAAGAGTATCCCGAGCTCGAGGTGCATACGCTTAAAGCCGAACCATGGCTTAGGGAAGCGGGCGGCACAGACGAGTTGGTCCATGCGATCCAATCGCACAATTTTGCAGCAGATGGGTGCCCATCGCCCGAGTTGTTCATGGAAAAGGTGCTGTATGCGGTCGATGAGCTCACCGGCTTGATCGGTGCTGCCGTTATCATGCGGCCTTCGAAAAGCGTCATGGATTTCGAAGTGAAGTCACTTAAGAAGAAGTTCAAGGACAAGCGATTCGCTGCCGGATGCTCACGCGATGTCATCCGCGAAGGAGCCCAGATGTGCGGCTGGGAGCTTGATGAGCTATTCGCGCGCACCATCGCGGCGATGCAGTCGTTCGCGCCCGATCGCGATACGTTTCAGGCAAACGAGTAGGGTTTAGCCCTCGTTCTCCTCGCAAGGCTCCATAAGAAAGATGACCGGTCGTCCTCCGTTCGGGCAGGCTCCGGTATAGGTGTCGTATAAGCCGAATACCTTTCCGCCTGAAGCGATGGTGACGGCAATCGTCCGGAGTGACTCCCAAGCCATATAGCAGAAGCCAGCAGGCATCTTGTCGCCATGCTCGCCATCGGTGAAGTAAACATCACCGACATGCATTGCCTGGCAAGGGCGGCGCACCCAGTCAGGCGCAAGTTCCTCGTCAAAGTTACGTTTCAGAACGGTGATCTTGCAACGCCTGGGCATGACGGCTCCTTTTCCGCATTCATCTTCGCTGAACACCAAAAAGCATAGCACATGTATGAAAACGCGATATCTTGGCAGTATCAGCCTTTCACGGAAGGCAGTTTAGCTAGATAAGCCAGGTAACCGCCACCGACCACAACAGCAAGGCCTAAAACGAACAGAATCACATTGAATTCCGAGCCGAGTGTGGCAATCTGGGCAGCTTCATCCGAGAACGCGGACAAGGAATTATAGACGCCATGGAAGATGATGCAGGGCCAAAGGCTCCCGCTTTTCAAAAGCACGAAGACCATGACGAAGCCGATGATGATCGCGAACGCCACCTGTACAAGCGTTTCTATGAGATCCTGGCCGCTTGCGTTGAACACATTCACGATGTGGCCGATGCCGAACGTGATTGCGCTCACGATGATCGCTGCGGTCAGGTTGTCCTTCGCCATGCCGCGGAAGAGCAATCCACGGAATATCATCTCTTCGAGGAATCCGACGCAAAGCATGCTAACAATGAAAAACGCCGTTTCAGGCACAGGGTACTTCATGGTTGCACCGAAACAGAACCTGTAGAGGGCGATGATGATCAGAGGCAGGTAGAGGAGCATGCGCGTCGCAGGCGTGATGGGGGCAACAAGGCCGTATTTATGTTTGAGTCCCGCATGACCGACCCAAGCCCACAAAACGATTGACATGATTGCCAGGACAGGCGCCGTCACGCATTTCTCGATGCCCAGTTCACGCGAGGCGGAGTCTGCGAAAGATGCGATTACGACGTATGCAACGATCCAGATGATGGCGAAAGCGATCTCGTTGCGTTGATAGAGCCTATCGAGTAATTTCATTGCCTTCCTCCTTTTCAATTTGGATTGCCCCCATAAACGAACCAAAGAGCGAGGAAGCGACGAGCTCTTCGTCATACTCCAGCGCATTGTTTGCAAGCAGGCTTGCGAAACCATGGGCTGTCGCGAATATCGTCAGGAACGCACGGCGTGCCGTCACCTCATCCAAGCCTCCTTCTTCAGCGACTTGATTCAACAACGGGATGAGGTCGGGGTTCTCGATAAGATCGGCCATGTCATGCTGTCCAAGTTCGTTGGATTGGAACAGGAACTTAAAGAGAAGGGGTTCTTCGTAGGCGAACCGCACGTATGTAAGGCCAAGTCCAAGAAGAGGATCGGGTGCATTGAGGCCTGTGAGGAGAAATGCTGTGTGAAGTTTGTCAGCGACATCGTATGCCGCCCTACGCAGTTCGTCCATCGATTTGAAGCAGTATAGGATCGGTTGCGTGGAGCATCCAATCCGTGTAGCAAGCGCACGGGCGTTCAAACGCTCATGCCCCTGTTCGCGAATCAATGCGATGGAGGCATCGAGTATCGCTTCGCGCGTAACTGTAGGGGTTCTTGACACGATTCTTCCTTTACGAGCCGGGTGCTCGATATAGTATAACATATGTTATAGAAAAGAGAATCTGTTTCAAACATGCGTGACGATTCCCTCTGCATATAAAACGGGCTCCCGCGCATCGCGGAAGCCCGTAATCGTTTCTCTTAAGTAATAGATGCTTACAGATTCATGCTCTTCTTCAGCTCTGCAAGCTCCGCTTCAACGGCACTGTCGATCTTCTCTTTATAGTCGGCCATTTCGTAACGCTCTGCAACGGCATCGATCTCTGCCTGCTTTGCCTGCAGCAATGCAGCCATCTGGTCGCGCATCGAGCGCATCTTGTCGGCGTTCTCCTTGGCGGTTTTATATGCGGCCTCCAATCCGCCGACCTTCCGCTCGAGCTGGACCTTTTCGGCAAGCGATTTGCGGGCATCGCCTTGGTTTCCGGCGATGAGCGCGCGCTTGGCCGCTTCTTGCTGCTCCTTGATCTTCGCTAAGGTTGCATCGTAGGCTTCCTTTGCGCGATTCTCGGCAGCCTCGAGAACCGATGTTTCCTGCTCGGCTTCACCGACTGCGCCTTTCAGCTCGCCTATCAGCTCGTCGAAGTTCTTCAGGGGACCTCCGGTTTCCAGCAAGTCATTGATGTTCGCCTTCATTATCGTTGCGAAACGCTCTGCAATGCCCATTTTGACTCCCTTCGAATTAACATCGTTGATTCGCACGAGCTGATTGTACCGCAAAAGACAATCGCGCGGTGGTTTACCTGCCGCGCGATTGCTTGACATCGTTGGATTGCTCTTATGCTCTTTACACGTCGCTATGCATGGTGGCGATTTCAGCGAGCGAGAAGATGGGGCCGTCAAGGCAGATGAAATGTCCGCCCATGTTGCAACGGCCGCACTTGCCGACGCCGCACTTCATGCGCATCTCAAGCGTTGTGAGGATGTTGCCCTCGTCAAAGCCAGCCTTGAGAAGGCTTTCACGGCACGTACGCGAAAGCGATGGACCGCCGCAGATGACTGCGACGCGGTTGCCATCCTCTGGACCGAGATCGAGCGTCTCGAGATAAGGGGCGGTGTAACCGATGTCGCCCTTCCATTCTGGATGCGCGGGATCTTCGTGATACAGCGATACATGCACATGCATATCAGGCTCGTTAGGCCAGATATCGAACAGTTGCTCTTTGAAGACCAAGTCGTCGTATTTGGAACCGGAATACACCAAATCGATGCGGCCGTAATCCTCGCGATGCTCAAGGCAGTACAGCAAGAACGAACGCACAGGGGGAAGTCCGATGCCGCCTGCGATGAACAGCATGTCCTTGCCGCGGCAGCTTTGAGTGGGCCACCAGTTGCCGTATGGACCGCGCAGCGATACCTCATCGCCAACGGAGAGGCTATGCAGTTGCTCGGTGACCAAACCGACCTTCTTTACGGTGAACTGAACCCATTCGTCGCTTTGCGCTGACACGACGAACATGCACTCGCCGTATGCCAAAAGGCCGAACATGCCCAGCTGTCCTGGTTCGCAGTCGAAGGGCTTCTTGCCATCGAGTGTAACCAGGCGGAACGATTTCACATCGGGGGTCTCTTGCGTGATCTCCGTGATGCGGCAGACCTGCGGGATCAGCGGGCGCTCGCCCTTAGCGCAACCGTGGGAGATTTCGATAGCCATCTTCCTACCTCCTATTCGGCGCTCGCAGGCGCAACTTCGTACGAACCGATATCATCAATTAGCCGTGTGATGTCGAGTGCAACCGGGCATTTCTCGACGCAGCGGCCGCATCCGACGCATAAGGACATGCCGTAACGGCGCTCGAAGAAGTTCAGCTTGTGCATGAAGCGGTTGCGAACGCGCTCAAGCTTCTCGGGGCGCGGGTTATGGCCGCCGGCCATAGCCGTGTATTCCGAGAACATGCAGCTATCCCAGCAACGGAAGCGCACGCCGTCTTTCTTGCGGTTCTCTTGGCTGATGTCGAAGCAGTGGCACGTGGGGCACACGTAGGTGCACGTGCCGCAATTCAGGCATTTGATGGAAAGGTTGTTCCAGATGGGGGAGTCGTACATGCCCTCGAGCTTGTCGACAACGCCTTCCATGTTCACTTTGAGGGTGACTTCGCATGCGCGCGCCTCGGCATCGCCGTCGGTTGTAAACGCGTTCCATGCGGCCACGGCGGTTTCGCCTTTTTGCGTCTGCGCGATGACCTTGTAGGCATTGCCTGCATCCTGAAGCATGACATCGGCGTTGGGGGCGAAGGTGGGGTCGACGCCCATCGAGGTGCAGAAGCAGGTTTCAGCTGATTGCGTGCAACCGATGCTTACGGTCAAGAGCTTCTCACGCGCATTGGCATAGAACTCGTCGACGAAGCCCTTGGTCAAGAACACTTCGTCAAGGCATACGATGGAGCGCATGTCGCAGGGACGGATGCCGAACACGATTTGCTCGCGCGACTCGTCGTACTCGTGGATGTGATAGCTGCCGTTCTTGTCCACGTCGAAGTGGTACATCTTCTGGGTTTGCGGGAACAAGAGGTCTTTCGGCGGCATGGTGGTGTTGATCATGTCGAAGTCCGGCTCAATGCCATCGGCAAGCCGGGCGAATTTCTTCACGCCATCGATGGTGGTTGGCACGAACACGTCAACGTCGGATGCCAAGCTGTTCAGAAGAGGCATCAGGTTTTGTTTTGAAAGCAACATCTAAGGCCTCCTTCCTACATGAATTCTTCTCGGTCGGTCAGCTCGTACGTGGTCAGCACCGATGGCTCATCGCTGATGACCAGCCCCGATTCGAACTCGCCGAACAGATCGTTCATATCCTGGATGACCTTACGATTCAGCTTCATGAGCGGAAGGTCCATGGGACATACGCGCTCGCATTCGCCGCACTCGATGCAGCGATCGCCGATGTGCATGACGCGCGTCAGGCCATAGAAGCGATTCTCGGCAACGTTGTTCTGCTTGCCGACCCAATTCTCACGACGCTGATCGACGAAGCACTCACGGCAAGTGCAGCACGGGCAGACGTCGCGGCATGCGTAGCAACGGATGCATTTGGCGTATACGCTTTCGAAGTAGCGCGTGCGCTCGGCAGCCGTCATCGCTTCGACTTCCTTGACTTCCGCGAAACGGTCTTCAGGTACGGCCTTCTCGGCGTTCTCGCCTGCCATCTCGTCGAAGACGAGCGGGTTGTTGTGCCGGCATTCGGTGCACTTCTTCAACATCTCATCCGTCTTGCGGTCCTTCATGCCAGGGCACCCTACGCCGATAAGATAAACATCCTCGCGTTTGATGACCTTGTCATTGATGAGTCGAACGATCGCGCGGCTATCGCAACCGCGGACAACCAGTCCGACCTTGCCGCGCGTGCGCACATCGGTTGCGTACTTGGCGAGCGTGTTGATGCAATACTCGTTGAAAACGAGCTTGTCGGCATCTGCCGCATCGGTGATGACGAGCGGGGTTGTCTGATTGGTGAAACGACCGGCCTCCCAGCCGATGAACGTGGCGACCTCGCCGCTTTCAAGGAGCTCCTTGGCGCGTGCGCGGATGATTTCCTGAGCAGACATTACGCGTTCACCTCCTCAGGGAAGACTTCCTCGGGTACGGCGTTGAAGGCTTCTTCATCGTCGTCGGGCATAGCGGGCAGTTCGAAATACGGAATCTCGCGCGTCAGGTTGATCGGACCTAATGCGCGCACATCCTCGACCGCCTTCATGACGGTATCGCGGAACTTGCCTGCTTCCGCTCCCGAAATCCATTTGACCTGGAAACGGCCGGGCTCAAGTCCTTCGTACTCGAGCAGGCGCTTGAAGATCATCATGCGACGGCGGGCGTAATAGTTGCCCGTCACGTAGTGGCAATCGCCCGGATGGCAACCGCAGACCAAAACGCCGTCGCAACCCTTGTTGAGCGCTTCGATGACGTATTGCGGATTCATGCGGCCAGAGCAGGGGATGCGCAATACGCGCACATTGGCTGGATAATTCATGCGGTTCAAGCCTGCCAGGTCGGCACCCGTGTAGGTGCACCAATGGCAGCAGAACGCGATGATCTTGGGCTCCCAATCTTCGGGAATCATGTTGGCGTTGTTCTCTACCACTGACACAGCGCATCAACCTCCCTCATGATCGACTCGTTCGTATAACCCATAAGATCCATGGCGCCAGCACGGCAGGTAACCGTGCATGCACCGCAGCCTTGGCACAGACCCGGATTGACCTGTGCGACGGGGCGGGTTACCTTGCGGGAGTTCTCGCGGAATTGCTTCTCCACGATGGAGATGGCGCCATAGGGGCAGATGTTCGCGCATGCGCCATCGCCTTGGCAGAGCGTTTCGTTCACGCGCGAGATCTGCGGATTGCTCTCGAGCTTATCCTTGTTCAATAGGCCGATGACCTTGGAGGCGGCGGCGCCAGCCTGGCATACCGAATCAGGGATGTCCTTAGGTCCTTGCGCGGTGCCGGCAAGATAGATGCCGGCGGTGTTCGTCTCCACCGGACGCAGCTTGGCGTGCGCTTCCACGAGCCAACCATCGGCATCGCGGCCGACCGTGAACTTCGCTGCGAGCTCGTCAATGCCATCGGCGGGTACCATGGCGGTTTCGAGCACGACCATATCGGCTGCGACGGTCACCTGCTGGCTTGTGAGCGTGTCCTCACCCTTGCAGATGAGCTTGTCGCCTTCCTTGTAGATCTTCGAAACACGGCCGCGCAGATACTGCGCACCATCGTGCACGGTGTTCATGTAGAACTCGTCGTAGCCCTTGCCTGGCGTGCGGACGTCCATGTAGAAGACGTAGCAACGGCCATCGGGAACCTTATCGAGATACTGATGCGCGTGCTTGGCGGAATACATGCAGCAGGCACGCGAGCAATATGCCTTGCCCTTGTTGGGGTCGCGGCTTCCGACGCACTTGATGATGACGACGCTCTTGGGCTCCTTGTTGTCGGACGGGCGCAGGATGTGGCCTTCGGTTGGTCCGGAGGCGTTCACGAGGCGCTCGAACTGCAGGCCGGTGATGACATCGGGATACTTACCTCCGCCGTATTCGGGATACAGCGGTTTCCAGTCGATGAGCTTGTATCCGGTTGCGAAGACGATGGCGCCATAGGTCTCGGTCGTGAGCTTGTCCTCGTCCTGGTAATTGATGGCGCCGGTCGGGCATACCTTCGAGCACACGCCGCATTTGCC
>JAUNJT010000171.1 GCA_030533105.1 Eggerthellaceae bacterium | reverse complement strand
GCCTGGCTGGCCTCGACGAGCTTCTCGATAACGTCCTTGTCGGTAATCGAGTTCGTCTTGAAGAAGACGCCGCAGGGCTCGCCCTTCTTCGCAAGTTCGATCTGGTCGTCGATGCTCACGAGGATGCCCTGCTTGATTTGCAGCGGCGCCACGGCCAGGATCTGATAGGCAGTCGAAATGCTCTCGAGGCTCATGTTGTTGAAGAACTCGACGGCATCGCGGCCGATGGCCGGGTTGGCGGTGAGGTACGACAGGTCGGTGTACAGGCGGCTCGTCTTCTCGTTGTAGTTGCCGGTGCCGAGCTGCGTGATGTACTCGAGCTTGCCGTCTTTGCCGCGCTTCGTGATGCAGCAGATCTTGCTGTGCACCTTGTAGTCGTGGAAGCCGTAGATGACCTTGCAGCCTGCGCGCTCGAAGCGCTGCGACCAGTCGATATTGTTGCTTTCGTCAAAGCGAGCGCGCAGCTCGAATAGCGCGGTGACATCCTTGCCGTTTTCAGCCGCTGCGATAAGCGCCTCGGCGATAGCGGAATTACTGGCCAGGCGATAGAGCGTGATCTTGATGGCGATGACGTCCGGATCAACCGAAGCCTCGCGCAGCAGGTGCACGAATGCGTTGATGTCCTCGTACGGATACGCCAGCATCGTATCGTGCTCTTCAATCTGCGGGATGATCGGGCGGTTGCGATCGAGCGAGAACGGCCACGCCGGGTTAATCGGGCCGGTCCACAAGCCGCGCTCGAAGGAATCCGGCACCATGTCGGCCAGGCCGAACGCGTAGGATACGTTCAGCGGCACGCTGGTGACGTAGCACTGGTACGGTTCGAGGTCCAGGCGCGAGAGCAGGAACTCGGCCACGTGCTCGGAGAGCTCGCGCTTGCTTTCCAAGCGGATGGGGGCCAGACGCGCACGCTTCTTCAAGATCTTCTTCATGAACTCGCGGTAGTCTTCTTCATGCTCGTCGGCGCCTTCGGTCACATCCAGGTCGGCGTTGCGCGTGACGCAGATGATGTTCGTGTGCTTCACGCGGTACATGTTGAAGATGTCGGGGGCGATCATCTCGAGGGCATCCTCGAGCAGGATGTAGTTCACGCCCTCGCCGGGAAGCTCGATGACGCGCTTGCACTGGCGCGGCATGGGAATCATGCCGAGCGTGACGTCGAACGCGCCCGCACGCTCCATCTTGCGGAATTCCTTCAGGGCCTTGCGCTCGGCCTTGGTGAGGTGGCTTTCCTTCTGCAGCAGGCGCACGATGACGTAGAGCGCGCCGTTTTCCAGGTGGGGGAACGGATGGCGCGTGTTGATGACCTGCGGTGCGAGGAACGGAATGACATTCATATCGAGGTAGGTGCGCAGGTAGTCCATCTGGTCGGCGGTTAGCTGGTCGGGCTTCAGCTCGTGCACGCCCTCCTTGGCCAGGGCGTCGATGATCTCGTGGTAGACCTGCTCCTGATACGGCAACAGCTCGTGGCAGCGTGCATAGATTGCCTGCAGCTGCTCCTCGGGCGTCATGAGGGTCTTGTTGTCCAGAATCTTCTTCTTCAACAGGCTCATGTCGGTGAGGCTGCCGGCGCGCACCATCATGAACTCTTGAAGGTTGGACCAGAAGATCGATACGAACTGCAGCCGGTCGATGAGCGGCACGTTCGGGTCGGCACCTTGATCCAAGCAACGCTTATTGAACTCGAGCCAGGAAAGCTCGCGGTTTTGCATGTACGGCGGGGCTGCCTTCTTCTTGGATTTCTTATCCTTCGATTCGTCAACCATGGCAAACTCACTCCTCGCGGGTACTCAGGTCTTCACTGAATGTTCATATTATACCGCCGAACGCACGCTCGGGTAGGGATGGACACGTTGCGTGTAGTCAATGCAGTACGGTATGGCAACGGGGCTGTAAACGTGTATACTAATGAAAGTAAACATGTAAACAAGGAGGTGCGCCGTGCCGACGAAGACGTTTTCGGGGCGTGCGGAAGAGAAGAAGCTTTCGTATGCCGATAGTCTCGTGCGAAGGCGCTTCGGAATGTCGTTTGGGCAGTATTGCGCGACGATTCTCATCGACGCCATCTACGACGGCGCTGATTTGCCGGAGTTGGGCAAGGATGCCGACAAGCTGGCCAAACGTCAGCGGGCGCTGCAAGGCATGAAGGAGCTTTCGCTCGAATTCGTGAATTCCGAAGCCG
>JAUNJT010000170.1 GCA_030533105.1 Eggerthellaceae bacterium | reverse complement strand
GCTTGCCGGAGAGCATGGCGCCGAAGCCGCTGCCGAGGCCCAGGATCATGATGAAGTAGCCGCCCGCGCCCGACTTCAGGAACAACGAGTTTTCCGCGAATTGCGGGTAGAAGATCGTTCCCATCATGACGATGCCCGAGATGACCGAGCACACGAGCGCGATGAGGATGTTGGGGTTCGAGAAATACGACAGATTGATGACCGGGTCTTTCGCGCGCCGCTCCGCCAGGAGGAAGGCCGGCAGCAGCACGGCGAACGCGATGAGGAACGGGTACACGTCGGTTGACGAGACGGAGTTCTCGAGGTCGAAGAAGTCGATGTTCTTGAGCCCGTACATGAGGGAGAGTGTCATGACCGTGAGGATGAAGGCGCCCAGGATGTCGATGGGCGGCACCGAGTCGGTCTTGCGGTTGGGGAGCTTGAAGATGCCCAGCGCGAAGATGATGATGCAGATGGGGATGTTCACGTAGAAGATGAACTGCCATTGCGTCTGCCCGAAGATGTCCAGGATAAGGCTGCCTGCCGATGAGCCGAAGATGCTCGCGAGGCCGTAAACCATACCGACCAGGCCGAGCGCCATGCCGCGCTTCTCTTCGGGGAAGGCCGTGCCGAATTCGGCCGTTGCGACCGGCATGATGCCGCCGCCGCCGAGTGCCTGGATGGCGCGGGCGCAGATGAGGAGCTCGAAGCTACCGATATCATGCGCGAGGCCGCAGAGCGCCGAGCCGCCGCCGAACAGCGTGATGCACGCAAGGTAGATGTACTTGCGGCCGTGACGGTCGGCCAGCTTGCCCATGATGGGAATCGAGGCGGCGTAACCAAGCGTATAGATGGTGAGGATCCAGACGCCGAGCGAGTCGTCGACGCTCAGCGTGTTCTGGATGACGGTACGGGCAGGGTTGACGATGCCCATGTCGAGCGCGCCCATGCACAGGCCCAGCAGGTAGATGACGGCGACGATGACGTAGCCCTTGCTCTGGCCGCGCGTGCTCGACGTAGCGTCGATGGGTTCGGGCGACTCCGTTATTTGCGCCTGGCCGGCGTCTGCCGCGGCATGCGCGGGGCGGGGTTTGCGATGCATTCTCATGGGCGGATGTCCTGTGTTGCCTCGACGAGGTTGTTGGCGATTATCGAAAGCGACTCGCAGGTTATTGCGATTTGCTCGTCGGTGAGGCCGCCGAGCAGTATGTCATTCAGCTTCCGATACGATTCATGCATCGCGTCGAGGATTTCACCCGCGGCCGGCGTGAGCACTACGTTTTTCTCGCGGCGGTTCGCGGGGTTCTCCGCGCGGCTCACGAGGCCTTTCGCCTCGAGCTTGCTGAGCGTCTTCGTGATTGAACCCTTGTCGATTTCGAGGGCCTCGGCGATGGCGGTCTGGTTGCTTTCCTTGTGGGCGTTCAAATACATGATGAGCAGCTGCTCCGGGAAGCCGATGCCGTATTTCCCCAAGCTGGCCTGCGCCATGAGGCGCATTTTTCGCTCGATGATGGATATGTCTGACATGAACATGGGCGTTGCTCTCCAATTGTTGCCGCGACAACTGTTGTCGAGGAAACAATACCGGAGAGGGGCTTTTCGGGCAATGGAACACCTGCGAACGGCAATGTTTGTCTTGCTGCGTTTACGCGTTGCCCGTTCTGATGAAGTGCCCTTCCTGGATTGCGGCGAACGTGGCCACAACGCATGCGGGGATGGCGGGTATGGTAATGCCGCCGGTAAGCGGAATGGCGAACGGGACGAGGAAGACGACAAGCCCCGCCGCTTTGTTGGCGGCGGTGTGGAGCATGACCAGGCGTTTCTGCATCATATATCCGCTGGCGATGTTCGCCAGCTTCACGAGGACGATGATGGCGATCCATATCCAGAGCCATAGGGGAACGGATACGGCGGGAAGTATCTTCACGAGGCAGACGACAGCAAGCGTGAAATCCGCGATGCTGTCAAGCCTGGCCCCGAGCTCGCTTTCCGTGCCCGTTTTTCTCGCGATGAACCCGTCGAGCATGTCCGTTGCGCCAGCGACGGCGTACAGCCCAAGGAAAGCCGGCGAAAGCGCAGGTGGTACGAGCAGGAGGAAGCTGAGCATAATCCGGCATATGGTAAGCGCGTTCGCCAAGATTGCCCCCCTTCCTATCCTGCATCATGCTATTCGATTCCTCAGGCGGATGCATGCGCAATAGAATCAC
>JAUNJT010000074.1 GCA_030533105.1 Eggerthellaceae bacterium | reverse complement strand
GCCGAGGAACTCGAAGAGCTCGACGAGGCGCTCGAGAAGGCGCAAGCTACCGAGGATGCCCTCGAGAAGGCTCGCGTATATCACGATGAAGTGCTTGCCGCCATGGGCCGTCTGCGTACCGTGTGCGACGAGATGGAGGGCATCGTCTCGACCAAGGCGTGGCCGATGCCGACCTACAACAAGATTCTGTTCTACTGCTAAGTGACGTAACACTCGATACCTGGAGGTTTGTACCTTTAAGCCTCCAGGTATCTTTCTGACTAAAGAAGGGGGTACGTCATGGCGGCTTTCGAAAGAATCGAGTGCGGCATTCCCTCGCTCGACACCGTGTTCGACAACATCCGTTTGGGCGATAACGTGGTGTGGCAGCTAACCACGCTTTCCGATTTCCAGCGTTTCTTCAAGCCCTTCGTCGATCAAGCGATCCGCGATGGGCGTAATCTTATCTACATCCGTTTCGCCTCGCATCCGGCCCTGCTCGAGCCAATGGACGGGTTGAAGATCTATCAGTTCGATCCCAACGAGGGTTTCGAGACCTTCACCGTTGCGGTGCGTCGGGTCATTACGCAGGAGGGTTTCGATGCCTTCTATGTGTTCGATTGCTTAAGCGAGCTTCAGGTTGCGTGGTCGTCTGACATGATGATGGGCAACTTCTTCCGCGTGACCTGCCCGTATCTGTTCGAACTCGATACGGTCGCATATTTCCCCATCCTTCGCGGACGCCATTCATTCGCCGCAGTGGCGAAGATTCGCGATACCACGCAGTTGTTCATCGACGTATATCACGGGCAGGACGAACTGTTCATCCATCCGCTCAAGGTGTGGAACAGAAGCTCATCGTCCATGTTCCTACCGCATCGCTTCGATCTCGAGACGAGCATCGTCGAGGGATTGACCGATGGCGTCGGCATGAGCCGCTTCTATGCCCAGAAGGAGGCAGAGGAGTCGGATGATGCAGGGGAGCGCAATATCGACTCATGGGATCGTTTCTTCATCGATACGCGTCGAGCGTACTCTCAAGGGAAGCTTGATGAGCATGCCTGTTCGCTCATGTGCAATATGATGATGACGAAAGATGAGCGTATGCGCGTTATGATCAACGAGTATTTCTCTCCAGAGGATTATTTCGCGGTGCGCAATCGCATGGTCGGGACAGGACTTGTCGGAGGAAAGTCATGCGGCATGCTGCTTGCCCGAAAGATCGTCGAACACGATCTTCCTGAAGCGCAGGCGTTCATGGAGCCGCATGATTCATTCTACGTGGGCACCGATGTGTTTTACACGTTCATCGTATACAACGATCTATGGAAGCTGCGCATCAGCCAACAAAGCGGCGAGGGCTTCATAGAAGCAGCACCCGACTTGCAGGCGGGTATCCTTGCGGGCACTTTCCCGCCAGACATCCATGAGAGCTTCATGCGCATCATCGACTATTACGGACAAGTCCCCATCATCGTGCGCTCGTCGAGTTTTCTGGAAGACGGCTTCGGCAATGCATTCGCCGGCAAATACGAATCGGCGTTCTGCCCGAACATCGGCGATGCGGAAACGCGTCTTGCAGCTTTCGAGGATGCCGTCCGATATGTGTACGCTTCAAGCCTCGATCGTTCGGCGCTCGAGTATCGTGTACGCAACGGTCTCGATGCGCGTGAGGAGCAGATGTCGCTGCTCGTGCAGCGCGTGAGCGGCTCGCATCTGCCAGGCGGCTATTACATGCCCACTGCTGCAGGCGTCGGCTATTCGCACAGCGCATATTGCTGGATGAAGGATATGGATCCCAGCGCGGGCATGCTGCGACTGGTCATGGGTCTGGGTACGAAGGCGGTTGATAGAACCGGTAAGGATTATCCGCGCATCATCAGCCTCGATCGGCCGACGGCAACCACGTTCAAGACCATTGCTGAAAAGCATCGGTTCTCGCAGCGTTATGCGAACCTCATCGATTTGAATGAGCCTGCTTTCACTGAGAAGCTCTGCACTGATTTAGCGCCTTTGCTCTCCGTACAGGCACGCAATGCGGTGATGGAGCATGACCGCGAAGCGGAGGAGACGCTGCGCGGACGCGGCGCATACAAACAGGTGCTCTTCGCTTCATGCGAGGGCCTTGCAAACAATCGCGATTTCGTCGCGTTGATGCGCAAAATCTTGAAGACTTTGGAGACCGCCTACGAGAACCCGGTGGACGTCGAGTACACCGTGAACGTGGGCGAGGACGGCTCGTTCGTGTTGAGCCTTTTGCAATGCCGTCCTTTGCAGTCGTTGTCCGGTACGAACACGGTGGAGCTTCCTGTCGAGAGTGCGCGCGATATCATTTTCCATATCCAAGATGCGGCGATGGGAAGCTCGCGCGAGTCGGTTATCGACGAGATCGTCTACATCGATCCCGAAGCGTATTACCGTTGTCCTTATCGCAAGAAACCTCAAGTAGCGGCTTTAGTCGATGCGCAAAACAAGCGGCTTGGAAAAGCGGGAGAGCATGGAATGCTGATATCGCCGGGGCGCATCGGGACTTCGTCTCCCGAATTGGGCGTTCCCGTGAGCTTCGCTGACATCTGCAACTTCGAGGGCTTGTGCGAGGTCGCCTATTCAGGTGCAGGCTATGCGCCTGAACTCTCATATGGCAGCCATATGTTCCAGGACCTCGTCGAAGCGAACATCTATTATGGTGCGCTGTTCGAGGATGCGCGGACGATTTGCTATGACCCCGATGTTCTTCGAACGCTCGATTTCAAAGCCGTCGAGCACGATGATCCCGATTTGCAGAATATCGTGTTCACCGTTCGCCCGTCGGGGAAGACGATAAAGCTATTCCATGACACGTTGAACAACAAGACATTATGCGCGGTGATGTGATCTCTATGTTCCAAGGTTTGAATCATGCCCAATGGCAACCACTTGACGATGACGCTCGACCCGATCGCCTTGAAGAAGCCTGTGCCGTATTCGGTGTATATGCACCAGGCGAAGACGCTGCACGTCTGACCTGCTTCGGCTTGCAGGCCCTGCAACATCGCGGGCAGGAGAGTGCGGGTATCGCAGTCGGAAATGGAGAGACGATTCTGATCCACAAGGATCTCGGACTCGTCGATCAGGTATTCGACGAGGAAGAGCTTTCCCATCTCAATGGAGGCATCGCCATAGGGCATACGCGGTATTCCACGGCAGGAGGCGGTGATTGGAAAGAGGCTCAACCGCATGTTTCCGCCATCGATGACGAGCTGATCGCGCTTGCGCATAATGGCACGCTCGTCGATACGCTGCCCCAGCGCGCGTGGCTTGCCAATGAGGGAGTGCAACTGTATGGCCATACCGATAGCGAGGTCGCTGCACGTACTATCGGCGTCGACACGCGTCGTACCGGCCATATCCGCGGCGGTATTCGTCTCATGATGCAACAGCTCCATGGGGCGTATGCGATCGTGCTGGTCACGCCTATCGCGCTCTATGCATTCCGCGATGCCAACGGCATCCGCCCATTATCGCTTGGAAAGCTGCCCAACGATCGCGGCTGGGTGGTCTCGAGCGAAACATGCGGCCTCGATGCGGTTGGAGCCGAATATGTGCGCGACATCGAACCAGGCGAAATCGTCAAGATAAGCGCTGCGGGGTTAGAGTCAGAGCAAGGCATCGAGCCGGGACGGCGTGCAAGCTGCATCTTCGAATACGTGTACTTCGCACGTCCCGATAGCGTGATTGACGGCGATGTCGTTTATCACGCGCGTCGCCGTATGGGTCGCACGTTGGCATTAGAAGCACCCGTAGATGCCGACTTAGTGCTCGGCGTGCCCGACTCGGGTGTTCCTCCGGCGCTTGGTTACGCTGAAGAAAGCGGCATTCCCTACATCGATGGCATCGTGAAGAACCGCTATGTCGGGCGCACGTTCATTCAGCCTACTCAGGAAATGCGTCAGATGGGCATACGAATCAAGTTGAATCCGCTGCCTTCTGTGATTCGCGGGAAAAGGCTCGTCGTCATCGATGACTCAATCGTTCGCGGCAACACATCCAAGAAGCTCGTGGAAATGCTCCGCGAGGCAGGTGCAGCGGAAGTCCATCTGCGCATTGTGAGCCCTGAGGTTATGTGGCCATGTTTCTTCGGTATCGATACAGACACGCAAGATCAACTCATCTCGGCGAACATGACGCACGATGAAGTATGCCGATATATCGGCTGCGATTCGCTTGCATTCATCAGCCTGAAAGGCCTGCATGATGCTGTCCATTCCGATCATGCTGGGTATTGCGATGCCTGTTTCAGCGGCGATTATCCCGTTGCGATTCCGGAATCGTTGCAACGCAAGGGATTCCTCAAATACATAAAGAAAGAAGCCGACTATGAGTGATCTTTCAGAGCGCATGCTGGCGGCAACCTCGAAACCGCCCGTAAAAGATGCCCTCCTCGTGTTGGAGGACGGGACGGCTTACCGCGGCATTTCATGCGGAGCGGAAGGCGAAGCATTCGGAGAGATATGCTTCAACACTTCTCTTGAAGGCTATTTCGAAGTCATCACCGATCCCAGTTACGCTGGGCAGATCGTGACTATGACATATCCGCAAATCGGCAATTACGGCGTGCGTGAGGACGACGCGCAGGCTTCGCAGCCCGCGCTGCGCGGTCTCGTGGTCCGCGACATGTGCTATACGCCATCGAATTGGCGGAGCGAGCTTAGCTTGCCGGCATACCTCAAACGTGAGGGCGTGGTCGCCATCGAGGGAATCGATACGAGGGCGCTTGTGCGCCACGTGCGCGATTTCGGCGCGATGCGCGCGGTCATCTCTACTGCCGATCTCGATCGCGCAAGCCTGCTCAAGAAGGTGGAGGCGAGTGCTTCCATCGTCGGCGTCAACCTCGTGCAGTCCGTTTCGTGCAGCGAGCCATATTCGTTCGGCCTTGCCGATCTAGCGAGCGAGAAGTCGTTCGCGTTAACTCCGGCGAAGGAGCCTTCACATCGCGTCGTCGCCTACGACTGCGGCGTAAAGCGCTCCATTCTCGAGGGGTTCGTGCGTGCAGGGTGCGAGGTGACGGTTGTTCCTTGGGATACGCCCGCGAGCACCGTTCTCGCGATGTCGCCCGATGGCGTGTTCGTTTCCAATGGCCCTGGAGACCCTGATGCGGTTGCGGGCACATATGAGCAAGTGGGGAAGCTGCTTGGCGAGCTTCCTGTATTCGGTATCTGCATGGGCCATCAGATGATCTGCAAGGCTGCAGGCGCGCAAATCGAGAAGCTCAAGTTCGGCCATCACGGTGGCAACCATCCTGTGGTGAACCTGTTGACGGGTCGCGTTGAGATTACCGCTCAGAACCATGGGTTCAATCTGGTGTTCCAAAGCCTCGGTCCGCTCGTTTCCGAGCAAAGCGGTGGCATTGGCGAGCATCAAAGCGATTTGCGCTATTGGAACGAAGAGCATATTGCGCCTCTTGTTACCAATAAGCGCTTTGGGGGAATCCGCCTCACGCATGTGAATCTCAATGATGGAACGGCCGAGGGCATCGCGTTCACGGATATTCCCGCCTTTTCCGTTCAGTATCATCCGGAAGCGAACCCAGGACCTGTGGATTCGCATTATCTGTTCACCGCGTTCACGCGCCTTATGGATGGCGAGAAAGATTATCTCGACATCGATATCGCACGCGACCGCTTGGAAGGATGGAGGTTCTGATCATGCCGAAAAGAACTGACATCGAAAGCATCCTCGTCATCGGCTCTGGCCCAATCGTGATCGGGCAGGCATGCGAATTCGACTATTCAGGTGCCCAAGCATGCAAGGTGCTGCGAGAGGAGGGCTATCGCGTCATCCTCGTGAACAGCAATCCTGCAACCATCATGACCGATCCCGAACTCGCCGATCGCACGTATGTCGAGCCGATTACGGTGGAATTCATCGAGAAGATCATCGCGAAAGAACGCCCCGATGCGCTCCTTCCGACGCTTGGTGGGCAGACTGCGCTCAATGTTGCCGTCGAGCTGGCGACGTGCGGTGTGCTCGAACGTTTCGACGTTGAGATGATCGGCTGCGATGTCGAGACCATACAGAAAGGCGAGGAGCGCAAGCTTTTCAACGAATGCATGTCCGAGCTCGGTATCGCAACGGCGAAATCGGGCTATGCGTACTCAATCGATGATGCCCGCGAGATTGTCTCCCGCATCGGTTTCCCGGTTGTCCTGCGTCCTTCATACACATTGGGCGGCGCTGGTGGAGGCATCGCTCATAACGATGACGAGCTTGACTTGATCGTTTCGCAAGGCCTTGAGCTCTCGCCGGCGAATGAGGTACTCGTCGAGGAGAGCATCGAGGGTTGGAAGGAATTCGAGATGGAAGTCGTGCGCGACCGTGCCGGCAACGGCATCGTCGTGTGCTCGATTGAGAATCTCGATCCCATGGGTGTGCATACGGGCGATTCGATTACGGTAGCACCCGCGCAAACGCTTTCCGACATCGAGTATCAGCGCATGCGCACTGCATCGCTTGCCGTCCTCGAGAAGGTGGGCGTGCAAACCGGCGGATCGAACGTCCAATTCGCCGTGAATCCAGATGATGGGCGCATGGTCATCATAGAAATGAACCCCCGCGTTTCCCGTTCATCCGCTCTTGCTTCGAAGGCGACGGGCTTTCCCATCGCGAAGGTTGCAGCGCGCCTGGCAGTCGGCTATACGCTGCCTGAGATCGTAAACGACATCACGGGAAGCACTTCGGCCTGCTTCGAGCCGAGCATCGATTATTGCGTGGTTAAGGCACCGCGTTTCGCATTCGAGAAATTCAAGGACTCCGATGATACACTCTCGACGCGCATGAAGGCGGTCGGCGAGGTTATGGCAATCGGCCGCACGTTCGAAGAAGCGCTCGG
>JAUNJT010000169.1 GCA_030533105.1 Eggerthellaceae bacterium | reverse complement strand
GGTCCTTCTCCGTCATCGTCGGCTCTTATCTTCCGTGGCATTTCTTGAACTTCTTGCCGCTTCCGCATGGACATGGATCATTACGGCCGACATTGGCGAACGGATCGTCCTTGTCCTTCACGATGGTTTGCGTCTTGCCCATCGAAGGCTTCGGCGGCGGAGCAGCTGCAGAATTTGCAGCGGCTGATGCCAACTGTTGCGTGCCAGCTGAGATGCCCGTATTGTCAAGCACCTGTTCAGGTGCTGAATAATTCACTTTGCCTTCGAGCACGTTACGCTCCTCAGGAAGCTCTTCCTGAGTGGCGAGCTGGAGACGCAACAGAGTGCGCAGGAAGTCCTCATACATTGAAGCAGTGAGGTTCTTGAATGCCTGATACGCCTCATTCTTGTATTCGACGAGCGGATCACGCTGGCCGAACGCACGCAAACCGATACCTGCCTTCAGGTAGTCCATCTCTTGGAGGTGAGCCATCCAGCGAGTATCGATGATGCGCAGCATGACCTGAGACGAGAGCACCTTCATGACGCCTTCGCCAAGAAGCTTTCTTTTCTGCTCGTACACTTCGACCAAGTACTCGGTCAATGCATCGACCATTTCCTCAGGGTTGCCCGCACAATCGATGGTTGAGCTGACGAAATCCGTACGACCTGTCATATTCGATGCCCACACATCGATAGCATGGCAATCCCATTCGTCCTGAGGTGTCTTCGGCGGGCAGTTCACCTCGACGATGCCACGTGCCGCATCCGCCGCAATCACGGGAATGCGGTCGGCAAGATCCTTGCCATCGAGGATGGCATTCCTCTCGTCGTAAATGGCCATACGCTGCAGGTTCATCACATCGTCATATTCCAGAACGTTCTTGCGTGCCGCGAAATGCATGGTCTCGACCTGACGCTGCGCATTCTCGATGGCCTTTGTGACCATACCTGCTTGAATCGGCGTGTCTTCGGGAAGATCCGTGCGCTCCATCATACGTGCGATGGAATCCATACGATCACCGCCGAACAGGCGCATGAGATCGTCTTCGAGCGACAAGTAGAACTGGGTCACACCCGGGTCGCCTTGACGTCCGGAACGGCCACGCAGCTGGTTGTCGATACGACGTGATTCATGACGTTCTGTGCCGATGACCGCCAAACCACCAGCCCTGATTACGCGATTGTGCTCGTCTGCGCAAATAGCCTGCGCCTCGGTTGCAGCTTCCTCTTTCTGCTGCCTCGTCGCCGCAGGAAGGACATTGGCCTTATCAGTATCGCTATCGGGAATCGGATCGTCGGGGTCGCGGAACGGGTCGAGTCCTCTCGAAAGGAGGATATCCTGTGCAAGCACTTCGGGATTGCCTCCGAGCAAAATGTCGGTGCCACGGCCCGCCATGTTCGTTGCAATCGTTACCGCACCCACACGACCAGCTTGCGCGATGATGTGTGCCTCACGTTCGTGATGCTTAGCATTCAGGGTTTCGTGCTTGATGCCACGTTTCGCAAGCAATCGGCTCAGCTTCTCGGAATTCTCGATTGAGACCGTACCGATCAAGCAAGGCTGTCCATTGGCGTGGCGCCTAGAGATATCGTCCGCTACCGCGTTGTACTTAGCGTCAATCGAGCGATACACCAGGTCATCTTCATCCTTGCGGATAACCGGCTTGTTGGGCGGGATCGCGACGACTTCGAGTTTGTAAATCTGACGGAACTCGGAATCCTCGGTCATTGCCGTACCAGTCATGCCCGACAGCTTGTCGTACAGGCGGAAGTAGTTCTGCAATGTGATGGTAGCCAGTGTTTGATTCTCTTCGCGAACGAGCACATGCTCTTTAGCCTCGAGGGCTTGATGCAGGCCTTCTGAATAGCGGCGGCCTTCCATGATGCGGCCCGTGAACTCATCGACGATCTTGACTTCGCCATCGATGACCACGTAGTCGATGTCACGATGGAACAAGAATTGCGCCCTTAAGGCTTGCTGCAGATGATTTGCAAGCAAACCAGACGGATCGGCATAGATGTCATCGATGTCGAGCATAGCCTCGATGCGCTCCAAACCGACTTCGGTGGCATTGATGGTGCGCTTCGCCTCATCCATCTCGAAGTCCTCGCCAAGAACCAACGCAGGCATGACACGTGCGAACTAGAAGTACGTATCAGCAGCACGCATGCCAGAGCCTGAAATGATAAGAGGAGTACGCGCCTCAACGATAAGTATCG
>JAUNJT010000168.1 GCA_030533105.1 Eggerthellaceae bacterium | reverse complement strand
GCAGCAGATCGGAATCGCCCGCATCGAGCACGACAACCTTGCGCAGCATCTGACGCGCAATGACCTCGATGTGCTTGTCGTTGATGTCGACGCCCTGGGAAACGTATACGCCCTGAACCTGACCGACGATGTAACGAAGCGTCGCATTCGCATCAGTCAGACGCAGAAGGTCGTGCGGATTGATGGAGCCCTTGGTCAGCTGCTGGCCGATCTTGACTTCGCAACCGTCCACGACGCCGGGCATCATCTGCGCACGTGCGGAAACGACGTATTCACGATAGTTGCCCTCTTGGTCATGGATGGTCAAAGTCATGGTCTGCTTATCGCCCGTGATCTGCAGTGTACCTGCGATTTCGGCAAGCACTGCCTGGCCCTTCGGCTTACGGGCTTCGAAAAGCTCTTGGACACGAGGAAGACCCTGGGTGATGTCCTCACCTGCAACGCCGCCGGTATGGAACGTACGCATCGTCAGCTGCGTGCCCGGCTCGCCAATGGACTGAGCCGCGATGATGCCGACTGCCGTGCCGATGTTCACCGGGCGGCTCGTTGCAAGATCCCAACCATAGCACTTCTGGCAAATGCCCTGGTCGGCATGGCACGTCATGACCGTACGGATGACGACCTCCTCAATACCCTTGGCAAGCAGATCCTTGAGCTGGGCAACGGAGCTGATGTGCTCGTCAGCCGGAATGAGAACCTCGCCATTGGCGTCGACGACATCCTCGAGCAGGCAACGACCGACCAAGTTGTCATCGATCTCATCCTTCTCGTTGAGGATCGGATATGCAACACCATCGGTGGTACCGCAATCGAGCTCGCGGATGATGACATCCTGCGCAACATCGACCAGACGGCGGGTCAGGTAACCAGAGTCGGCGGTACGCAATGCGGTGTCTGCGAGACCCTTGCGTGCGCCGTGCGTGGAGATGAAGTACTCCAATACGCTCAAGCCTTCACGGAAGTTCGCCTTGATGGGAACGTCGATGTTCTCGCCCTTCGGGTCCTGCATAACGCCACGCATACCAGCGAGCTGGCGAATCTGCTTGATGTTACCACGAGCACCGGAGAAGGCCATCATGTAAATCGGGTTGAACTTGTCGAAGTTGTTGGCCATTGCCTCGCCAACTTCCTCGTTGGCCTCCTGCCAGATGCTGACGACCTGGCGATGGCGCTCTTCGCGGTTCATCAAACCGATTTCATAGTCCTCATCGATTGCAGCGACCTTAGCGTCGGCAGCAGCGAGAATCTCAGCCTTGTTCGGAGGCACCGTTGCGTCGTAGACGGAAACGGTAACGCCAGCGAGCGTTGCATAGTGGAAACCGGCATCCTTAAGACCGTCGAGAATCGGAGGGACTTCAGAAGGCAGATAGCGATTGCACACGTCCTCGACGAGGCGGCTGATCTCCTTCTTGTTCATCTCGTAGTTCAGATACGGATACTCACGCGGAAGCACGCTGTTGAAGATGATGCGGCCGACCGAAGTCTCGATACGATCGCCAGCCTTGTGATCCTCGAAGACATTGTACGCAGACGCGATCTTGCCATCGCGGCTCAGACGTACCTTGATCCTCGCCTGAAGGTCCAAATCGGCACGGGCTTCATACGCGTTGAGCGCATCAGCGAAATCGATGAATGCACGGCCTTCGCCCGGGAAGCCCTCACGCACTGCAGTCAGGTAATACAGACCGATGATCATATCCTGCGTCGGAACAGTCAGAGGACGACCGTGGGCAGGCGACTTGATGTTGTTGGTGGACAGCATCAACACGCGAGCTTCTGCCTGCGCCTCAGCGCCGAGCGGTACATGGACGGCCATCTGGTCGCCATCGAAGTCGGCATTGAATGCGGTGCAGACGAGCGGATGCAGCTTGATGGCCTTGCCCTCGACCAGCACCGGCTCAAAGGCTTGAATGCCCAGACGATGCAGGGTAGGTGCGCGGTTCAAGAGCACCGGATGCTCGGTGATGACTTCTTCGAGCACGTCCCATACATAGGAGGCGCCACGATCGACCGCGCGCTTCGCAGCCTTGATATTCGCCACATACTCGAGCTCGACCAAGCGCTTCATGACGAATGGCTTGAACAGCTCAAGAGCCATCGCACTCGGCAGGCCGCACTGATGCAGCTTGAGCTGCGGGCCGACGACGATAACCGAACGGCCGGAGTAGTCGACGCGCTTGCCGAGCAGGTTCTGGCGGAAACGGC
>JAUNJT010000167.1 GCA_030533105.1 Eggerthellaceae bacterium | reverse complement strand
TGGAACACGAAGCCGATCATCAGGATCTGCACGAAGGTCTTCGCCAAATCGTGCAACTCGGGCGTCGTGCCCACAACTGCGAGGATTGGATCGATGAACACGATGCCCGCGAAGGCGATGATGGCTGCAATCAGGAGCAGGAGGAACACAGTGTTGCCCAAGGTGCGTTCCACCGCGTCGATCTTGTCCTCGCCGAGCTGGATGGCCGCGAGCGCGTTTCCGCCCTGACCTGCAAGGGCCGACAAGCCCATGAGCAAAATCATGATGGGAAACGCGAGCGTCGTGACCGCGATGCCCATCTCGCCGACGGCCTGGCCCAGGAAGATGGAGTCGACGATGTTGTAGAGCGCGTTGAACGTCATCATGATGACGGCTGGGATCGAGAACTCGATCAGCAGCTTCAAGATGCTCTTCGTGCCCAGCCGGTCGGTCGTCAACGCCTTGCGGCCGCCGGCTTCCATTTGCTCTTCTGACATAGTAATAACCCCTCGTTTCATTCGCCTTCCAATGATACCAGTTGTTGTTAGCTGCAACCTTGCTAGCTATCGGCTACAATCAACCTGCACTGCAATCGAAAGCCGCGGATTTGGAGGGGCGTGCAGATCGTGGAAAAGATTTTCAAACTAAAGGAAAACGGCACCTCGGTGAGAACCGAGATCATAGCCGGCCTCACAACGTTCATGACGATGGCCTACATCATCGCCTTGAACCCTAACCTGCTGACCGGATGGCGCGCAGGCGGCGACGAGCTGTGGAACGCGGTGTTCCTGGCCACCTGCCTGGCATCGGGCATCGCCATGATGTGCATGGCGTTCGTCGCGAACAAGCCTTTCTGCCTGGCGCCCGGCATGGGACTGAACAGCTTCCTAGCAGTCGTCGTCACGCAGATAGCCACGATAACAGGCGCCACATACGTCGCGTCGTTCCAGGCAGCGCTCGTGATCGTGCTCGCCGAGGGCATCGTGTTCCTCGTGCTCACGGTTTGTAACATACGCGAGCGAATAGTCGGTGCCATTCCCTACGGCGTGCGCATGGGCATCGCGCCCGCCATCGGCCTGATGCTGCTCAACATCGGCGTGGGCTCGAACGCGGGCGTGTTCGGCGCCGACGGAAACCCGTTCTACGCTATGCGCGACTTCTTCGGCTCGCTCACGGCCGGCAGCGCTGCCACCACGATGGGCGACGCTTACCCCGCCATGGTGCTCACCGTCGCCACGATGTTCATCGGCCTGTTCGTCATCGTCCTTATGGCACATAGGGGCATCAAGGGCGCAGTCATCCTGGGCATGCTGGTGGCATCGGTCATCTACTGGATCGGCGACGCGGTGTTCCTCGGCCAGAACCCGTTCGCCAGCTTGGCGACGGCATCGTGGGTTCCCGCATTCGGCGATATGGCGAACCTCACGCTGTTCAAGTTCAACTTCGAAGGATTCCTCCAGCTCGGCTGGTTCACCGCCATCACCCTCATCGTCACGTTCTGCATGATCGACATGTTCGACACCATCGGGACGCTCGTCGGCACCGCGGCGCGCGCGGGCATGCTCGATTCCGAGGGCAAGATGCCGCAGATGAAGGAAGCCCTGCTCTCCGACTCCATCGGCACCGTGGTCGGCGCCTGCACGGGCACGTCGACCGTCACCACGTTCGTCGAGTCCGCCTCGGGCGTCGAGGCCGGCGGCCGCACGGGCCTCACCGCGCTCACCTGCGGTGTGATGTTCCTGCTGTGCATGTTCATCGGGCCACTCGCCGCCATCATCCCCTCGGCAGCCACGTCGTCGGCGCTCATCTACGTCGGCATCATCATGCTGTCGGGCCTGAAGCACATCGACTTCGACGACCTGGAGCAGGCCGTGCCCGTCGCCCTCATGCTCATCGCCATGCCCATCTCCGGCTCCATCGGCCATGCAATCGGCATCGGGCTCATCGCCTTCTCCGTCATCAATATCTGCACGGGCAAGGCGCGCTCGTACTACACGCTCACCTACATCCTCGCACTCATCTTCCTGGTGAAGTTCTTCCTAGTTGCTTAACGGGAAAACACCATTGAACCTGAGCGCCGTTCGCGCATGCGGGCGGCGCTTTTCTTTATGCGAAACAGGCGGCGAAATGAAGCGCGGGACGTTCTTGCAATGAGTTGCAGAATGGTCCTCCGACTCATTCGGACATCGGCTGTGAAAATGGCTACAGCGCACCTGCGACCAGGTAGGCCTTAGC
>JAUNJT010000073.1 GCA_030533105.1 Eggerthellaceae bacterium | reverse complement strand
AGGTCGAGGACCTCGTCAAGAAGATCGACGGCAAGACCCGCTGGGCGCTGCTGACGACCACGACCGCATAGCACCAAATTTTGGCGAGAGCCGCAAACGGTACCGGGCCTTTCACTTGCGTGATAAGGCCCGGTCGGGTATCGTTCGTTTGTCTGGACGGTAATTTTGTTCAGACAACTGTCTTTTCGCCGAATCAAGCACCTTTCCTTACCCACTGAAAGGAACCCGCATGACTTCATTCTGGAATCGCGGCATGGGAGAGAACAAGCGCCGCTGGTATCCGTTCTTGGGCGCCATCGTCGGCGCATCGTGCGCATTGAGCATGACATGGAGCATGTACTATCCGCTGCTCATGACCAAATTCGCCATGGCAGAAGTCACGCCGTTCGCCATCGGCGCCTCGTGCGTCGGCGGCTGTAATATGATCGCCGGCCCGCTCGTCGGCGGCCCTCTGCTCGACCGCAAAGGTCCGAAGCTCACGTTCGGCTTGGCCATCATCATGTTCTGCGTCGCCTTGGCATGCATGTTCCAATTGGACGGCGCGCAGACGTGGGATGTGGGACGCATTTGGTGGATCGTCGGCTCATCGTGCGCGGGATTCGGCATCGGCCTGTATTCGTCCTCGATGTCCGCGACGACCTCCAAATGGAATCCCGATAACGTCGGCTGGGCAATCGGCATCGACAACATCGGCCCATCGTTGGCGCCGTTTTGGGCTGCGCCCGTAGCAAGCAACATCGTGCCCGAGCTTGGCATCGGCCCCGGATTCGCATTGGTCTTCGGCATCGCCATCTGCGGATTGTTCTTCTTCGGCTTTTTGCCGTTCCGCTCCCCCGATCCCGGCTGGAAGCCCAAGGATCCCGTAAAAAAGAAGGAGGGAGAGAAGAAATCCCTCGCCCAAGAGGCAAACGAACGCGATATCCCGCTCTCGCAGGTTTTCCGCAGCCCCAAGCTCTACGCCATGTCGCTGATGGTCATCTGCCTATGCATCGGGTATATGACGTTCACAACGAACCTCTCCACCTTCTTCATCGAGGGTCAGAGCTCGTATCTGGGCCAAGCCGCTGCCGTTTCCCTATCCGCAACCGTCATGTCGATCGGCTCCATCGTGAATACATGCGGACGTCCGGTCTTCGGCATGCTCACCGACAAGCTCAGAAGCCCATGGAAGACGCTTGCCATCATCTACGGATGCTTCATCGTTGCGCTCATATTCCTCGCGTTCGTGTATCAGCAGCCCGGCATCCTCATCTGCGTGGCAACCGTGGTCATCTACCTCTTCGGCGGCGGTGCCGCCCCGGTGCAGATGTCGACGGCTCCGTCTTTGTTCGGCACGAAGAACTCCGGCATCCTGATCTCGGTGACCTTGATCTCCAATGGCATCGCATGGATCATAGCCCCCATCATCGGCTCATCGATCTATGACGCGACGGGCACCTACATGGGCGCCTTGTACGTCATGATCGCAGGCGTTTGCGTCAGCTTCATCATCGCAGTAACCATGCGCCGACTCGAAGTTAAGGAAGCGAAGGCGAAAAACACAGAATCTTGAGACGCCTTTTCCTGAAAGGACATGATTCTGTAGTATCATTCGCTTTGTAGATGTGCACAAACCACAAGGAGGAGAAAATGACACGCACTAGGATCGTCACTTTAGCGCTCGTCGCCGTTGCGATGGTTGCGGCACTCGCACTCGTCGTCGGTTGCGGCTCGAGCTCTTCTAAGACGCTCGAGAGCTATTTCAAGGCGAATCAATCAGAATGGAACAGCGCAGTTGCGCAGATCAAGGAATCCGGCGGGGACACGCTCGACGTTGACATGTCCGTTACCGGCAACAAGATCAGCCAGATCATGACCTATAAGCAGACGTTCTCCGATGAAGCAGTCGCAACGATAAAGTCCAACATCGAAGCCCAGGCCGATACGCTGAAGAGCACGATCAAGTCGCAGATTAAGGCAATGGAGAAGGAAGTCGGAATCTCGGGCATCACATGGTTCTTCGATTACAGGAACGGTGATGGCAAATCGATCTACTCAATGGAAGTCGATGGCAAATAGGCTATTGCCTTAACTACCCTTATGTTTAAGAAGGAGCCGGGCTTTCGCCCGGCTCCTTTCATATTCTTTGAATCGGTTCTTGAAAATCCTATTACTTCGGGATCTCGGAATAATCCACGGCATCCACGATGAGCGTGCCCGTCGCTCCGTCATCGTTGCACGCCACCCCGATACCGTAGTCATCAGGGTCCAACTCGAATGTGGTCAGGACCCGACCGCTCACTTTCTCATCGATGACGACATCGCCTGCGCTGTTGGTGATCTTAAGCTGCAAGCTTCCCTTCGTAAGTTCGGATTCAAGCATGAGAACCTGGTCTTCTCCTATGACGAGACCACCAGAAGCTGCTACCGCGGATCCCTTGCCGGCGTCATTCGCCACGACCTTGTACGCATCCGTCCCATCGATGATCTCCGAGGCAAGCGTGCCTTTGCCCGCACACCCTGCCAAAGCCAAAAGGCATGCGAGGGCTGCAGCCATCACTGCAACAAGAAGTGCTTTTCTCATTTTCCGTCCTCCTCAATGGATGTACGCAGAACATATTTATCGACTATCGCTGGATTATCGAAGCCCCAGTCTTCCCTGACACCACGTTCGGTGCACATAAATACGTTCTTCTCGAGCACGCGCGCAGATCCTGTATTCTCGATCATGACGCTTGCCGTTATCGTTGTGATATCCGTCTCGTTGAAAAGGTACTCGACCATCAAAGCGACGGTTTCGGAAGCGATGCCCTGCCCCCAGCATTGCTCCAACAATCGGTAGCCGATGCTTATCTTGTGCGCATCATCACGAAGTCCATAGAACTCCGCCAAACCGCAGAATGCCCCGTCATCTTTCATGCGTATGGCCAAGATGAGCGATTGCTTTTCCGCAAAAGGCTCGCCATACACAAGCCGTATCGTCTCGTACGGATCTGTCTGCTGCATTTCGAACAGGAAGGTAGGCAGATATCGGGATATGTTGGAATTGCCGCTCAAGAGACGCAGTCCCTCGGCATCGTCCTCGACGATCCTGTCGAGAATGACGCGCGCTCCCTCAAGTCGTGGGACCTCGTCAAAAAGCTTTTTCACGATCGTACCGACTACCTTCGTTCTGACGCAGGGAAAACTTATTCGGTCACACGCTCGATCGGAGCGCCGTGGAGCTTATGCCAACCGCTCATGCCGCTCTTCATGGACACGACGTTCGCGAAGCCATGGGACTCCAGATACTGCGCCACCTGCTTCGACATCACCCCGCGATAGCAGATGATCACTATCCGAGTAGTGGGGTCTATCGATGCGAACATGCTTCCATCGAAGCCGTCGGCGGGATTCGAGATGGCGCCAGGAACGTGACCCACCACATATGAAGCGCGATCACGGATATCGATGATGACCTGCTCATCCCCTGCCTGGATAGACGCAAGAAGCTCGGCAGGCGTAATCTGTTTGATGAACATCGGACACTCCTTCCCCCTCTGATTTCAGTCCGATTGTATTGTAATCCAAAAAACAAAACGGCGTCCGAAAGGACGCCGTGGAATTGATGGTGGAGTATAGGGGGATCGAACCCCTGACCTCATGGCTGCCAGCCATGCGCTCTCCCAGCTGAGCTAATACCCCGAAAAACCGCGAAAAACAGTATAACCGAAACTAAAGCACGGTCAAGGCGTTTTCGCAAAAAGCTTTTTACGCCCCTGGCTTCTCCGAAGCGAAAAACGTCGCCTCGTCGAACAGATCGGCGATGGACTTGCCATCCTTGAAGGGAAGATACAGAAACTCGCTGATCGTCGGAACCAATTCGCTGCAATCTACGTAGTGACCCTTGTGGTTGAGCTGATCGGTTGCTTGCACGCGCCAGTACCTATCGTTCACATCGGTCAGGTAATACGTTGCGCCATCGACTTCCATATACACGGAGTGATACTTGTGCAAATACGTCGTCAGCTCGTCAAAGGATATTGCGAGAGCATCGGCAGCCTTGATTCCCATTTTTTCCTCCTTCGTTCAAGGAATAACACCGATTTCATCATACCAAGAAGCACCTCGATATGCACCTATTCATTCAGGATTTCGGCACCTTTTTGCGAGGCCCAGGGACAATTCCCGCGCACCTTGACAAAGGGTGCTAGCTTCGCGACTCAACCAGCTTGGAAAGCGCAGCGATGAAGCTCGGATCGGTACCGCAACATCCACCGACAACCGTCGCGCCGGCATCTAAGATCTTCTCGAATGCCTCGATGTATTGCTCGACCGTCACGTCATAGGTGGTCTTCCCGTCCTTAACCGATGGAAGGCCCGCATTCGGTTGGGCGAGGATCGGGCAATCGGCGAGTTTCACCATGCGTTCCACAAGCGCGATCATGTCAACCGGCCCTAGCGAGCAATTCATGCCGACCACATCCGCACCAGCCTCGCGAAGCCCTGTGACAGCCTGTTCGGGCGTGACGCCCATGAAAGTCGCCCCTCCGGCGCCGAAGCTCATCGATGAGAAAACGGGCTTATCGCAGATGCTCTTCGCCGCGCGGATGGCGATCTGCGCTTCACGCAAATCCGTCATGGTCTCGATAAGCACGATATCTACCGGCTCATCGTTGATGGCACGGGCAATCTCCTCGAATGCATCGATAGCGTCGTCTTCTTCGAGGTCGCCGTACGGGTCGAGCAACTCGCCTAAGACGCTTACATCAGCGGCGACGTATCTCGCACCGGAAGCGCGTGCGCACTCAACGCCTGCATGCATGACCTCAGCCACGCTCAAGCCTTCTGGCAGTGCGAACCTGTTCGTAGAAAACGTGTTCGTCGTTACAACCTGGCTTCCCGCTTCAACATATGCCGCATGGATGCCGGTAACGGCATCGGGATCGCTTAGGCACAAAAGATCGGGCTGCTCGTTCACGCGGGCAAGCCCGAGACGCTGCACCATCGTGCCCATCGCGCCATCGAATAGAAGCATGCGCTTACCAGAGAGTACGTCAGCCAAATATGCGTCCATGATTAACCTCCTTGAAAGCTAACCCTATTCCTCGTATTTGCGCAAGAATGCGCGGGTACGCTCTTGCTGCGGGTTGTTGATGACCTGCTCTGCAGGACCCTCCTCCACCACATATCCGCCATCCAAGAAGATGATATGGTCGGCCACATCGCGCGCGAACGCCATCTCGTGCGTGACGATGACCATGGTCATATGCTCTGCAGCGAGCTGGCGGATGACTTTGAGCACCTCGATGGTGAGCTCGGGGTCAAGCGCGCTCGTCGGCTCGTCGAAGAACAGGATATCGGGTTTCATGGCAAGCGCGCGTGCGATGGCAACGCGTTGCTGTTGCCCGCCGGAAAGGTCGCACGGCACATGGTCGGCTTTATCGGATAGGCCCATCTTGGCCAATAGCTCGCGCGCCTCGACCTCCACCTGAGCCCTATCGCGCTTCTGAACCAGGATGGGCGGCTCGGCGATGTTTTTAAGCACCGTGTAATGCGGGAACAGATTGAAGTTCTGGAATACCAAGCCGAAGCGCGTGCGCGCCTTCGCCAAAACATCCTTCCCTCCGTAGACGGCTTTGCCCGTCGCGTCAGGTGATGCGACGACGAGGTCCCCGAAGGCGAGCGTGCCGCCATCGAGCGTCTCGAGCAGCGTCGCGCAGCGCAAAAGCGTGGATTTACCGCCACCGGACGGTCCGATGATGGCTACGACCTCGCCAGGATGCACTTCAAGGGTGATATCCTTCAAAACCTCGTTCTTGCCGAATGCCTTACGTGCGTTCAGGAGGCGCAGAAGCGGCTCTTTCTTGCCTAAAGCGTCCTTCTCGATTGATTCCTGCGTCATTTCCATTTCCTTAGTCATGATAGTAGTCGAGTTTCTTCTCGGTCTTGTTCAGGCCGTATTCGATGATGAGGCAGATAACCCAGTACACGGCTGCCGCGATGATGTACGGCAGAAGCGTGACTTGGCTGTTCGCGATCTGCTTGGCGACGGTGAACATCTCGGCGATGCCCAACACGAACGCAAGCGACGTATCCTTGATGAGCGTGATGATCTCGTTTCCCATGGCGGGAAGGATGCGCTTGATGACCTGCGGCAAGATGATCTTCATGAACGTTTGCGATCTCGAGTAGCCGAGAACCGACGCCGCCTCGTACTGCCCCACAGGGATGCTCTGGATGCCGCTACGGTAAATCTCCGCGAAGTATGCGGCATAGTTGAGTATGAAGCCGATGCTGCAAGCCCAGTACTTCCAGTTCACATCGATGGGAATATCGAAAATGTAATAGGGCGCGAACATGAAGAACATCAGCTGCAACATGAGCGGCGTACCGCGCATGAAGCTGATGTAGACCTTCGCCACGGAAGAGAGTACGCGTATCCTACTCATGCGCGCTAACGCGATGAGGACGCCTAGAGGAAGACTTCCTATTAAAGTGATGAAAAAGATGAAGAACGTGAAGATCAGTGAGTTGCCCAACATGGAGAGCATGACCGAAAGTTCCATGCGCCATCTCCTCGATACCCGACGCTTGGGGAGCGCCGGGAACTATCAATCCTAGCAAGATGGCCGATCCCTATGGGTCGGCCATCTTGACGTTTACGTTACTGCAAGACCCTTAAGGGTTATCGCGCTATTTGCTGTTGGCGATGTAGTACCTGAGAAGGACGGAATCGCCGATAACCGCGTCAGCTGCGCCGGAATCAACCTGCATGAGGGCGTCCATGTAGGACGGAACCGCAGCGACATTGCCGAACGTGGCCTGGAGATCAGCCAGGTCGCCATCACGGAGCTCGAACGCTGCAGAACCGGACTGGGTAACGACGTTCTTCCCCTTGAGGTCTGCGGAGCTCTTGATGGAGGAACCAGCCTTGACGG
>JAUNJT010000072.1 GCA_030533105.1 Eggerthellaceae bacterium | reverse complement strand
GAAAAGGCAGAAAATGTACTAAGAACAGCACTTGAGGTGCAAGGATTGCTCTAAAAGGAGTATCCTGTAAAATGTATGCGCGCCATGCGCGTAATACAACATGGTGTATTAGGAGAGAGAGTGAACGATTCAATGATCGGCAAACTGATTGCCAGTCGCTATCAGATAACCGAAAGGCTCGGCATCGGCGGAATGGCCGAGGTCTTCAAAGCCCAAGATATCGTTTTGGGTCGCACCGTCGCCCTCAAAAGCATGCTTCCCCAATATGCCGCCGATCCCGAATTCACGCAGCGCTTCCGTCAAGAAGCTGCATCCGCTGCCAACTTGCAGAATCCCTATATCGTCAACATCTATGACTGGGGTCAAGATAACGGCACGTACTTCATCGTCATGGAATATGTCCGCGGCAGCGACCTGAAGGAATGCATCAAGCAGCGCGGGGCCATCAACCAGCGCAAGGTTGCAGAAATCGGCATGCAGGTATGCCAGGCTCTCACCGCAGCGCATCACCTCGATATCGTGCATCGGGACATCAAGCCGCAAAACATCATGATCCAACCCGACGGCAACGTGAAGGTCATGGATTTCGGCATCGCACGAGCCAAGAACTCCGTCAAGACGCAAACGTCTTCGGTTCTAGGAACGGCCCACTATATCTCACCTGAGCAGGCGCAGGGCAAAGAGCTCACATTCGCAAGCGATATCTATTCGCTCGGCATCGTCATGTATGAGGCTGCGACGGGAACGCTGCCTTTCGACGGTCCCGACGCTGTAAGCGTTGCCCTCAAGCAAGTCAACGAGCAGCCTCAGCCTTTGCGACAGCGTAAGGCCGACATCGATCCTACCTTCGAAGCCATCGTCTTAAAGGCCATGAGCAAAGATCCGCGCAACCGTTTCGAGACCGCGAACGATATGCGCGCGGCTCTCAACGACTATCTGATGGGACGTCAGGTTCGCGGAGTGGGTTCATTCAGCACTGCCGCGACATCTGTCATCTCGACTGTCGGCTCTGAGGGAGGAGCTGTCAGCACTCTTGATAAAACGGCAGTCATGACCAATGGGTTCATCAACGGAAACGGAACCGTCAGGCAAACCACTGGCTCGCAAGAACGCATCTTCAAGGGCACTCAGCAAACAGAGGAACCCAAGGACAACCGCAAGAAGGCGTTCACCATAGCTGCGATCGTCGTTGCCGCCATCGCAATCGCGCTTGCTTTGATCTTCGTGATAGGCAATTCTCGCGAAGAGACCTTCCCCGTTCCCAACGTTACCGGTAAAACATACGAGGAAGCCGTCGTCGTCTTGCAGGATGCTGGTTTCTCCATCGGCAAGACCACCAAGGACAATAGCGAGACAATCGCGGAAGGATACGTCATCAGCCAAGATCCTTCCGGAAACAGCAACGCTCCGAAGAGCAAGAAGATCAATCTCGTTGTTTCGATGGGCCCTGGAAAGGTCGAGGTGCCGGATCTGACAAACATGACCGCAACGGAAGCGCAGGCTGCTCTCGAGAAAGTCGGTTTGAAGGCGAAAGCCGGTGAGGCGAAATATTCTTCCGACGTGAAGGTGAACCATATCATCAGCCAGAGCCCCGAGGCGAAGACCACCGTAGAGAAGGGTTCGGAGGTCACGTATGTGCTTTCTCTCGGCGAAGAGAACATCGAGATTCCCTATGTAGTCGGCATGGGCGAGGACGCAGCATGGAACTCTCTGCAAGGCGCTGGCTTCTCGGTGCATTCGACGACCGAGTACAGCTCAAGCGTAGAGAAGGGTGTCGTTATCAGCCAGTATCCTTCTGGAAGCACCGTGAAGGGAAGCACCATAAGCATCGTCGTGAGCGATGGGCCCGAACCGACACCGGAGCCCGAACCTACGCCGACTCCTGAGCCCGAGCCGACACCTGAGCCTACCCCAGAGCCTACTCCACAGCCTGAGAACTCATAAGAAGCTCGCGAGCAAATAGCCTGTAAGATACCGCACGAAGTGCGCTACAATATGCGCGTTGCGCATGCGCCCCTGTAGCTCAGTGGATAGAGCGTCGGTTTCCTAAACCGTGCGTCGGAGGTTCGAGTCCTCTCAGGGGCGCCATCTTTTCGCATACGACATGAAGACAAGGAGCACAACCCTGTTTCGGGTTGTGCTCCTTTCGCGTTTCGTTGGGTATCCAAACGCTACCGCTCGTTTCCCATCCAAGGCTTGAAGGGCGCGTAGTCCAAACCGAATTGTGCGAGGATCTTTCCGATGACGTGGTCGACCTGGTCTTCCGTTGTCGGATAATCGCTATAGAACGTGAGCATCGGAGGGATGATGACGCATCCGTTATCAGCAGCTTGATACATATTGCGTATGTGCGATTTGGAGAGCGGCATCTCACGCGGAACCAGCACGACCTTCCTGCCTTCTTTAAGGCATACGTCCGCTGCCCGCGTCAGCAAGTTGTCGCCGTAGCTGTTCGCAATCGCAGAAAGGCTCTTCATGCTGCACGGAATCACGATCATACCGTCTGTCTTGTACGATCCGCTCGAAATGCACGCTGCCAGATCCGTGTCGTCGAACGTCCGGTCGGCAAGCCGCTCGTATTCTTCGAGCGCTCCGGCATTCTCGCTATGGATCGTCGTCTTCGCGCCTTCGCTGATGACGAGATAAGTCTCGACATCGTCAAACGATTTCAGGGCCTCCAAGAGGCGCAGCCCCATGCATGCCCCGGTTGCCCCGCTTATGCCTACGATGAGACGCATGAACGTTTCTCCTTAGCTTCGCTTTAGAAAATACCCAAGTCGCCGAACTTATCGCGGACGCGCGCCTCGAGCTCCTCGGACGGCCACACAACCGGCGGGAAATCTCCCCGGATGATGCGATCGTACGGAATCGTCGCGCGGACGATGGCGCGGCTGGTTTCAATGACGCCGGTCTTCTTCACCTCGGGACGCAACGCCGGATCAAGCGGCGTCGTCGTCGTGCAGCGGATGATATCGATGTCCTCAATCGGGTTCACGCGCGTGCAGAGCGCCCAGTTGACCTGATCGGCATCTGTCGGGTCGATGTCGTCATCAACAACGATGCTCCACTTGTTCAGGATGTTGCCCGCATAGCTGAACGCCGCCGCGCATGCCGCTTGGCTTGCGTGACCAGGCAGGCACTGTTTGATCGACGTTACCAGCCACATGCGGCCGCCGCCGGTTTCGGATTCCCACACGCATTGCACGCCGGGAACACCCGCCTTCTTGAGCGCCACCATAACCGCCGCGCTGCGCGTAACGGCTTGCGAATAGCTGAAATCATGCGGCGGTTTGCACGGCGGACAGCCCAAGAGGATGGGATTGTTGCGATAATAAAGCGCCTCGACTTCCATGTAATATTCGTTCTCGGTTTCGCCACGACCGTAGTAGCCTGTGAACTCGCCGAAGGGGCCTTCCTTTTGACGCTTGTCGGGATACACGTAACCTTCGAGAACGATTTCGCTTTCAGCCGGGAACGGCAGACCTGTGATCTTGCCTTTCACCATGGGGACCTTGGCGTTCATGAGCGAGCCGACAACCGCGAATTCGCTCACACCCTCGTCGATGTCGGTTGCCCCAAGCATGAAGAATGCCGGATGCGCGCCCATGACCATGATCGTGGGGCAGCCTTCGCCGCGTGCCCAGTACTTGTTGCGAATGGTGTGGCCATGGTGGCCTGGGCCTATGAAGTTGCCGACTTCGCGTTTGTTCATCTTCATGACGCGATAGCAACCAGCATTCGTGTAACCGGATTCCGGATCGATATGCACTTGGAAAATGCCCGTGCCGATGTACGGGCCGCCGTCGTGCTCATGCCATGTGGGCACAGGAAGGATATCGAGGTCCACGTCATCGCCGAACACCTGATTCTCGAAGATCGGGCCATCGTCAACGAACTCGTAGTCGTAATTGGCCAGGCGCTGCTCAGCTTCCTCGAGCTTCCCTGCCATAGCGCGAACCAGTTCCTTGTTGCTGTACTCACCCTCAAGCCCGACGGTCAGAGCCATGCTCTTGCTTGAGGAAAGCGCGCCTGTCAGAACGCGGAAACCAGGTTTGTAGCCTTCGAAATTGTCGAACAACAAAGCAGGTCCGTACGCATGCCTTGTAAGGTCTGAAATGCAGCCAACTTCATACAGGGGATCTGCGCCGTCAACCTGTTTGAGTTCACCTGCCTGATCCATCTGCTCTAGCCATGCCCGCATATCATAAACGCTCATGTTGAAGCTCCTCTCTTACCAACCGACAAACGCTCTTTTCTTTTCCAAAGTACACGCGTTCATATTACCTGTTTTCTCGCAACACGGCTATCCGAATGCAAATAAGAACGACCGCGAATCCGCGGTCGTAGCTTGCAGTTGAAAAGAATTTGTTAGAAGACGGGCGCTTTACTCACTGAAAAGCGGTGTGGAGAAGTAGCGCTCGCCTGTATCGGGCAACACGGTTACGACCGTCTTGCCGGGACCGAGCTTACGCGCCAAACGCTTTGCCGCCGCAACATTAGTGCCCGACGACACACCGCACAAAAGGCCTTCCTCGCGCGCAAGGGCGCGGGCGGTTTCAAGCGCCTCTTCATCGCTGACGATACAGATTTCACTGTAAATCTCCTGGTCGAGGATGGCGGGAATCAAACCATCGCCAATGCCCATTTGAAGATGCGTGCCGATGCCGCCACCCGAAAGAATCGCCGCGTTTTCGGGCTCCACCGCCCAGATCTCAATGTCGGGATACAAACGCTTCAGCGTTTGCCCGATACCAGAAATCGTTCCACCGGTGCCGATGCCGCTCACGAAGCCATGGATATGGCATCCTGCATCCTCGGCGATCTCAAGGGCGGTGTGGTTGCGATGTGTACGAAGATTGTCGATGTTCTCGAACTGCTGGGGAACATACACGCGCGGATCTTCCGCTGCCATTTGCTCGGCGATTTTGATGCACTCGTCGATAGCCTTGCCGATATCGCCCTCGTCATGCACGATAACGACTTCCGCACCGTACTGCTTCACGAGCTTGCGACGTTCTTCCGATACCGAATCGGGCATGATGATGCAAGCTTTGAGGCCTTTCACTGCGCACACAAGAGCAAGGCCGATGCCTTGGTTTCCGCTGGTCGGCTCGACGATGATGCTGTCAGGGCCGATTTCTCCCCTCTTTTCCGCCTCTTCGAGCATCATAGCGGCAACGCGCGTCTTCACGGACCCGCCAATGCAGACGCCCTCGTATTTCACGAGAATCTGAGCCATATCCGGCTCAACGAGTTTTTTCAAACGAACAAGGGGGGTATGGCCAAGCGCTTGCAGAACGTTATCGTAAATCATCAGTTCTTCTTTTTCTTTTCCTTGATTGCCTTCACGCCAGCGTTCGTCTTGCTTGACCCGCTCGACACCTTCGTCTTCTTGTACGTTTGCTTCTTCTCAGGCTCAGGCTCTTTGGGGGTTTCTTTGGGCTGGTCTTCGGGAACAGTATGATACGCGATAATCGAAACGATGTAGGGAATGACGAGCACCACCACGATGGTCACAACCCACATCACGACGAAAGTCATGATCTCGGTCGGATTGAACATGAACCATAAACCGTAGAAGCACGATGCGAAACCTGCCAAGATGAACAGGATGCCGGAGGTCGTTTGCGTGATCCTCCAATTGTTCTCGCCGCCCATAGCTTGCGGCGTACGATAGCCATAACGCCAATTGCGATACACCCTGAGGAACGAAACGCCGATGCACATGAAGATGATGCCCAAAACGAAGAACACGATGTCATTCTGAACCGCCCTCATGTCAAGAGAGTAGGTGTACCACGTTCCGCACATGGTGAAAGACATCATGCAAGGAAGCCATGTAACGATGTACATGAGCTTGTCATTGACATTGTTGAATCTCTCACGATTACGTCCGACGTAGGCAGCGATAATCGTAAGAACGAACATCAACAGTGGGAAAACGACAACACCGAAGATCTTGTTGATGGTATCAAGAGGCTCGAAGGTGTCGGCAGTGACGCTCGAAATCATGGGGTCGGGCAGCTGATCCCACAACACAATGCCCACGATGCCGGGAATCAAGCAGAGCGTGAGCGTAAAAGCCATCGTAAGTTTGCCAAACAGTCTCATCTCGGTTGGACTATTTGCATTAAGCGATTTCACGATACTATACCTTTCGATTCGAAGCGCCCTTCCTCTGCACGAAAACACATGGACGCATTCACGGAATTCGTTTTTGAACAAGCCTTCTGATTGTAGCAGACTCCGTACGTTATTCCTAGAAGGGAAACAGCCTATCTCCATAGGTTGCCTTCTCGAACCGTTCCATAAATAAGAGGGCCCGCCGAAGCGGGCCCTCCCTTTGTAGGTGAAGTCGTGCTCGGACTTACGCCTGCTCTGCCGTGGTCAGCAGCGCCCAGCGGGTCTTGCCGTCGATCTTCTTGACGAGGTCCTCGACCTCGCCGTAGTACATGCACCACGCCTGGCAGTGCTGGACGCACATCGGGAACTTGCCCTTCGCCACGCGGTCCTCGCACATGTTGCAGGCCTTGGTCAGCGCCGGGATGAAGCACCATTCCCACTTGCCCGGGCCCTTCTCGGCCGCGCTGTACTCGAACGGGCCGACCTCCGAAACCTTGATGCCGAACTCGCCCTTGGGCAGCTCGAGGTACTTCTTGCAGGCTACCTCGCAGCTGTGGCAGTTCGTGCAATACTCATAGTTAACAAGAATGCCCTTCATGCTAACTCCTCTCAGATAATCGAATCGAACCGTTTACCAGTCCACAGCGCACGGAATGCCGTTGCCAGGAACGATCTCGTTGAAGCCGCCGCGAGCCACGACGTCATGCGGCATCTCGTCGCCTTCCTTGTACGGGTAGATCTTGCAGATCATCGACTTGATGTTGGAGCCGATGCCAGCCTCGCCCGT
>JAUNJT010000166.1 GCA_030533105.1 Eggerthellaceae bacterium | reverse complement strand
CCGCCGAGGAAGTACTCGGACGTCGAAGAATTAGAGCGCTTCGCATAGATGAAGCCGATCGTGAGCACCACGATGAAGTAAATGAGGATTGCAAATACTGTAAACGCATCCCCTTCTTTTAGTTGGAACATTTGATTTCTTCCTCCTCCTTGTAAACGTAATGAAGCATTATAACTTTAGTCTGATAAAGCAGGGGTGAAAAATTGAGCGCAAATCGGATTTGCTCGATGCTGCAAGCCCAATTGCGCCATATCCGATGTTTTTCTACTATACCCCTGTACGTTTTTTCGAATGGAAGCACATGAGCGCAAAGATCGAAGCCCCTCCAGCATCAAGCGACGCCGTCCGCAAGTCCATGCAGGGCAACAAGCGTCGCGACACGAAACCCGAGCTCGTGGTGCGCCAAATGCTCCGCGAAATGGGGTTTCCCGGCTATCGCCTGGATTGGAAGAAGGCGCACGGGCACCCCGATATCGCGTATCCAGGTCGCAAGATCGCCATCTATGTCATGGGCTGCTTCTGGCATCAGCATGAAGGATGCAAATACGCAAGCACCCCCCGTAAGAACTCCGAATACTGGGAGGCGAAATTCGCACGCAACAAGGCCCGCGATGCCGAGGTGCGAGCCGCCATGGCAGCTGACGGTTGGCATGTCGTGGAGATCTGGGAGTGCGAGTTGAAGAAGGACCGCATCGAGGAAACCCGCGAGCGCCTCAACCAAGAGATTTCATACGCATTCGTGAAGTTTTAGAGAAGACTGGGCACTCTTTGACCCCCTTTTCGTCCGTTCACCTGCTAAATGCAACCACCGTCCCTCAAATCTCTGCCGTTTGTCGGAGGTTTTCAAACACTTAAAAGCCACGATGCTCTTTGCAAAGTAAAATGGCCTTCGCCTTCATGGCGAAAGCTTATAGCCCGCATAATCCGATTATCCCCAACGACAAAAACTCGAAAGGACAGGCAATGAGCGCATTTCTTGAATCGATCATCGCGCGTGCAAAACAGGAAAAGAAGACCATCGTACTGCCCGAAGGCGACGATCACCGCGTCCTCGAAGCCGCTGAGAAAATCTTAGAAGATGATGTTGCCAATATCATCATCTTGGGCGACCCGGAAGAAATCGCTGCAAGCGGAAGGAAGCTTGATAAAGCCCAAATCATCAACCCTTCCGACTACGATGGCCGCGAAGAACTCGCTGAACAGCTGTTCGAGCTGCGCAAACGCAAGGGCATGACTCTGCAGGAGGCCCATGAGAAGCTCGACGACGTCATGTATTTCGGCGTCATGCTCGTCAAGGCAGGCCTAGCCGACGGCATGGTCGGCGGTGCAAACCATCCCACCGCGAAGCTTTTGCGTCCCAGCTTGCAGATTATCAAGACCAACAAGAAGGCTCCGCTCGTGAGCACGTTCTTCATTCTCTGCGTGCCCAATTGCGACATGGGAGCCAACGGAACGTTCATGTTCGCTGACTGCGGCCTGGTGGTCAACCCCACTGCCGAGGAGCTTGCCCACATTGCAGCAACTACCTCCGTATCGTTCAGGAACCTCGTCGGCATCGAGCCGAAAGTTGCGATGCTCTCGCACTCGACATACGGCACTGCCAAGAACGATGATGCAGCCAAAGTCGTTGAAGCAACGGAGATAGCGAAAACGTTGTCGAAGCGCCTGATCATCGACGGTGAAATGCAGGCGGACGCAGCGCTCGTGCCCGAGGTCGGCGAAATGAAGGCCCCGGGATCTCCCGTCGCAGGCCAGGCAAACGTGCTCGTCTTCCCTAACCTTGACTCGGGAAACATCGCTTACAAGATGGTGCAGCGCTTCGGCAAGGCGGAAGCATACGGCCCCATCACCCAGGGCATCGCCGCACCGATCAACGACCTGTCGCGCGGCTGCTTCGCCCACGACGTCTACGGCGTCATCGCCATCACCGCCGTCCAAGCTCAGATGAACGACGACAGTCAGTTCGAGTTTTAAGACGAATTGCGGATAGACCGCAATGGGTAAACTGCCGGGCGAGCTGTAGCAACAGCTCGCCCGCTTTCTTTTGGAGCTGGAATGTGCACGAGAGCGGATCTATTACGCATCTTCGCGTTCGGAATCGCATTAAAGGGGACAGTCCCCTTTAATGCGATTCCATATGACGGGACCAGGCGATGAGACGAAGGGGCGGGTGCTTTGTCTCATTTTTGCAAAAATTAGACCAAACACCCGGGCGGGCTCAGGCGA
>JAUNJT010000071.1 GCA_030533105.1 Eggerthellaceae bacterium | reverse complement strand
GGCAGGTCGTACTTGCGAGCGAACTCGAAGTCGCGCTGGTCGCCGCACGGAACGGCCATGACCGCACCCGTGCCATAATCGGCCACGACATAGTCGGCAACCCAAACGGGCACCTTCTCGCCATTGACCGGGTTTATGACATAACGGCCTGTGAACACGCCGTGCTTCTCGCGATTACCCTGCGCACGCTCAACCGCGCTGACCTTCTTGGCAGCCTCAGCGAAGTCGAGCACCTCTTTCTCCTGCGGCATGCCCGCAACCATCGCGGGCAGGTCCTTGTATTCCGGTGCCAGTACGAAGAAGCTGCATCCGAACAACGTATCTGCGCGCGTGGTGAACACGGTGATGTACTCGCCCGTGCCTTGAGACGCGTCCTTCGTCGCCAACTCGAAATCAACCGATGCGCCTTCGGAGCGACCGATCCAGTTCGCCTGCTGCTGCTTCACGCGATCGGGCCAACCTGTGAGCTGATCGAGGTCGTCGAGCAGTTCCTGGGCGTAATCGGTGATCTTGAAATACCATTGCGTGAGGTCGCGCTTCTCGACCTCGGAGTGGCAACGCCAGCAGCAACCCTCGATGACCTGCTCGTTCGCGAGAACGGTCTTGCAATCGGGGCACCAGTTCACCGGAGAGTTGCGGCGCTCCACCAGCCCGCGCTCCCAGAACTTCAAGAAAATCCACTGACCCCAGCGATAGTACTCGGGATCGCATGCGACGACCTTGCGGTCCCAGTCATAGGAAAAGCCCATGCGCTGGAAGCTCGCCTTCTGCGTGTCGATGTTTCCATAGGTCCACTTCGCCGGATGGCTCTTATGCTTGATGGCTGCGTTCTCGGCAGGAAGGCCGAATGCGTCCCAGCCCATGGGATGCAGCACATCGAAACCCTTCATGCGGGAAAAGCGAGCGAGCACATCGCCATACGTGTAGTTGCTCACATGGCCCATGTGGATATCGCCCGACGGATATGGGAACATCTCGAGCACGTAGCGTTTTGGGCGCGAGGAATCCTCGGCGACCTTATTCGCACCGGTGCGCTCCCAAATGTCCTGCCAACGGGGTTCGATTTCATGTGGATTGTATTGCTTCATGGTGTTTTTGCCCTCTTGCCCGGTAATCGACTATCATTAACACAACCTCTTATTATAAGCGAAAGCAATGGGGATAAGCGAATGAACTACCATAACGCATCTTTTCTCGCATCCTATGGAACTGCTGGGCAGCTCCCTGCTTCCACTCGTCCCGAAGTGTCGTTCGCAGGACGATCGAACGTCGGCAAATCGTCTTTGCTCAACAAGCTGATGTATCGCAAAGGACTCGCGAAGGTATCCGCCACGCCCGGTAAGACCACCACTGTGAACTTCTTCGATGTCGACGGCATGCATTTCGTCGATTTACCCGGATATGGCTTCGCGAAGGTGCCGCAATCCGAGAAGGCCCGATGGTCCAAGCTCATCGATGGCTATTTCAATCAGGATCGGAAGTTCGCACTCGTTGTATCGCTTATCGATATCCGCCACGACCCGAGCGCCCTTGATTGCGCAATGGTCGAGTTTTTACAAGAAAGCGGCCTGCCTTTCGCAATCGCGCTCACCAAAGCTGACAAGCTCTCGAAACAGCAGGCGAACAAGCAGAAGGCCGCCATTAAGCAGAAACTCGAAGTCAGCTCTGACATCCCCATGATCGCCACGTCGTCTGAGAAAGGCACGGGCATCGACGAATTACGTACGGTCATCACCGCAGCGCTGAACGCCGAAGCATAAAACCCCATTACCGCAAATAAAAACAACCCCCGAATCGCTTCTGAAACGGAAGCTTTCGGGGGTTGACGGCCTAAAAGATTAATAAGGCTAGCGTGCAGCTACTTAGAGATTACAAATCCTCAGCATCATCGGGCGCGCATGGACGCACGACCAATACATCGCATGCCATATGACGCACCAGATAGGTCGAAACGCTGCCCAGAACCATGGCTTTGATGCCAGAAAGCCCACGAGCGCCGCAGATGACCAGGTCAGGCTTGTAATCCTCGGCAACTATGCTCAGAGCTTCGTTGACAATGCCGCCCCTCACCAAGATGTTGACCGCTGGAATGCACTCGTCTTGCGCGGCCTTAGCCAGCTGATCCGCAAGTGCTTCCTCGATAGCCTGCTTGCTCGTGTCGACATAATGAACGATGTCGAGGCGCGCATGCTCGAGCTCGCTAGAGTCAACGATATGCGTGAAAAGCACCTCTGCCTGATTATCATGGGCAATCGTTAAAGCGCGGAAAGCGACTGCAAGCTGCGTATCGCCTGCATCGAGCGCGGCAAGAATCTTGTTGTAGCGGGCCATAAAAGCTCCTTTCGTTATTATCACGTGCTGAAACAAGTATATCGCTAATCAGCATATACGTTATATACGAATTGCAATCTCTCGCCTTTTGCACCGAAGCCCAAACACGCCGTAATCCTTTGAACCTGCGAGAATTGTTACAGCCCTTTGATCTCGATATTGGAACGCAGAAGCGCGATCAGGCCAAGCAGCGCGATACCGCAGCACGCGAACACCGCGATGCCGATGCCGACTACGTAATCCGTCCACGGAGCCATCGCAAGCAGCATGCCGCCGGAGCCGAGCACCGTGATGATGAAGTTGATGAGCGCCGATGCGGAGCCGGTATCCTTCTCCTGCTGGTCGAGCAGCACGACAGTCGCAATCGGGCGCACGACGCCGCCGCCGAGCGTGTTGAGGCCGAACGTCGCCAAGAACACCCACGGAGACATACGCCCCACAACGATGATGAGCGCGCCGCTGATGACGGTAAGCGCGATGCACACCAGAAGCGCTTGGCGTTTCGACAAGATCTTCTGAATCGGTTCCACAAGGAAGGCACCGACAGCGGACAGGGCCGCATTCGCAGCGAAGAACAAACTGTATTGCACGGCCGAGAGATTGAAGAAATCGATGTAGACGTACGATACCGCCGAGATGTAGGTCATGAACGGCGCGCCATGCAGTGCGACGATGAGCAACAGCCAGATGAACGCTTTGTTCTTGCCCACCACGATGAGGCGGCCGAGCGAATGCACGATGCCCTCGGAAATGCGGTCTTCGGGAGCGAGTGGCTCGACCAATCGAAGGGCGAATGGCACGGCAAATACCGCAACAACCGCCATGCCGATGAAGGTGCCGCGCCACGAAGCGAACGTGAGGATGAACGCGCCAAGCACGGGAGCGAGCATCGGAGCAAGCACACCGATGGCCATGACGACCACAAGCGCACGCTCACGCGTCTTGCCATCGAAGCAGTCCTTGACGAGCGCCGTTCCGAGCGCAACCATACCGCCACCCGCAAAGCCCTGCACCACGCGCGATGCAATGAGCAGGTAGATGTTAGGCGCCATAGCGCACAGACAGGCGAACACGATGAACACCGTAAGCGAGGTCAGGATCAGGGGCTTGCGACCGAACTTGTCGGACATCGGGCCGATGACGAGCATGCCGACCGCCATGAAGAAGAAGAAACCGACGAGCGCGAAGTTGACGACCGCTGCCGTGGTGCCGAAGTACTCCGGCATGGAGGGAACCGCTGGCAGGAACAAGTCCGTCGCCAAGGGCGGTGCCATGGATAGCAGCACTATAAGCGCGATGAGCGCGGGTTTGGATAGCTGCTTCGTCTGTTTCACTCTGTCACTTCGTTCTTTTTCAGGGGCGATGCGAAATCGGTCATGCGCCTAGTACAACTTCGCTCCGGCGGGGATATGCGGGTCGACCATCAGAAGGTGGAGCTTCTCCTCACCGTTTTCCTCATGCACGGCGCTGATGAGCATGCCGCAGGAGTCGATGCCCATCATCTTGCGCGGCGGCAGATTCGTGATGGCGATGCAGGTCTTGCCGACGAGCTCTTCCGGCTCATAGTACGCGCGGATGCCGCTTAAGATGGTGCGCGGTTCGTCCGTGCCGTCATCGAGCGTGAACTGCAAAAGCTTCTTCGATTTGGGCACGGCTTCGCAGGCGAGCACCTTCACCACGCGGAAATCGCTCTTGGAGAACGTCTCGAAATCGACTGCATCCTCAAACAGCGGCTCGATGACCACGTTGGAGAAATCGATCGGCTCATCTGAGATGAGCGGTGCGCCTTCGATCGGCGCATAAGCAGCCTTGTCAGTTGCAGCGTCAGAGGAAGCGGGCGCATCAGCCGGCTTCGCTAAGGGCGCCTCATCCTTCATGAGCGGGAACAGCAGCACGTCGCGGATGGAATCGCTGTCGGTAAGCAGCATGACCAATCGATCGATGCCGATGCCGATGCCGCCTGCGGGAGGCATGCCGTACTCCAACGCGCGGATGTAGTCGGCGTCATAGCCCATGGCCTCATCGTCGTAATCCTTGGCAGCAACCTGCGCATGGAAACGCTCTGCCTGGTCAACCGGATCGTTGAGCTCGTTGAACGCATTGGCGTACTCATGACCGCAAATGTAGAGCTCGAAGCGGTCGGTCAGATTCGGATCCTCGGGCTTCTTCTTGGCAAGCGGCGAGATCTCGAGCGGATGGTCGGTGATGAAGATGGGCTGGATGAGCTTGCTCTCGCAGGTCTCCTCGAAGATCTCGGAGATGAGCTTGCCCTTTCCCCACGGCTCCTCGACTTCCACGCCGACGCGCTTGGCGATAGCACGCAGCTCATCGAGGCTACGGCCAAACGATACATCCTCGCCTGCGCCCTCAGAAGCCATTTCGATCATGGTCTTGCGCGGCCATGGACCCTCAAGATTGATCACGGTACCTTGGTAGGGTACCTCAAGCGTCCCACACGCGGCCATAGCAGCAGCTTGGATGACGCCTTCGGCGAGCTCCATCATTCCCTCGAGATCGGAGTAGGCGCAGTACGCCTCCATCGTGGTGAACTCGGGATTGTGCGTCTGGTCCATGCCCTCATTGCGGAAGATGCGACCAAGCTCGAACACGCGCTCGAATCCGCCCACGAGCAAACGCTTCAGCGGCAGTTCGGTGGCGATGCGCAGATAGTAATCACGGTCGAGCGCATTCAAGTGCGTGACGAAGGGACGCGCATTGGCACCACCCATGATGGACTGCAAAAACGGCGTCTCGACTTCGAAATAACCCAGCTCGTCCTCCATGTAGCGGCGGATGGCCGTGACGATCTTGAAGCGTTTCTCGAACGTGCTCTTGACCTCGGGATTCGCAATCAGGTCAACATAACGTTGACGATAGCGGATCTCCTTGTCGGCAAGGCCGTGGAACTTCTCAGGCAGAGGGCGCAGCGACTTCGAAAGCAACTCGAAGGTCTCAACAGCCACGGAAAGCTGTCCGCGCTTCGTGCGCATCATGACACCGCAGGCGCTCATCCAGTCGCCCACGTCGAGGTCCTTAAGCTCTGCATAGGCCTCTTCGCCGAGCGTGTTGATGCGGCAGAACAGCTGGATGGTCGCCGTCGCATCGCGCAATTCCAAGAACGACACCTTGCCCTGCACGCGCTTTGCCATCACACGGCCCGCGATGCGCACCTCATCCTCGGTGGTCACACCGTCTTCGAGCTTTGCGTACAAGCTGATCAGCTCATCGATATGATGCGAATACGCGAACGCATGCCCGTACGGGTTCTTGCCTGCATCGATGAGCGCCTGGCGCTTGTTGCGGCGAACCTCGATCGGATCGTCCTCAATCGTTTGCACGGCCAGTTGCTCTTGCTCGGGTGATGCTGCCATGTCGTTGCCTTTCTGTGTGAAAAAGGGGCCTGCTCAGCGACCCCTTCTCGTTCTTTCTCGTCCCAGGTGCTTTTCGGGTGAGCCTTAGCGCTCGATCTTAAGGATCTCGATGACGCTCTTCTTGCCCGTCGGACCGACGGCCTCAACCGTTTCACCCTTCTTGTGACCCAGAAGCGCTGCGCCAACCGGCGACTCGTTGGAGATCTTGCCAACTTGAACGTCGCTCTCGGCACCGCCCACGATGGTGAAGACGCGTTCGACACCGTTCATGTTCAGCGTGACCGTGCTGCCGACGGTAACCTTGGTGGAGCGCTTCGGCGTGCTCACGATGGTCGCCTCGGAAAGGATGTGCATGATCTCGGCGATTCGCGCCTCAAGCATGCCCTGCTCGTTCTTGGCATCGTCATACTCGGAGTTCTCGGTGATGTCGCCGAACTCGCGCGCGATGCGGATGCGCTCGCCGACTTCGGCGCGCTTCTCGGTTTCGAGGTAATGCAGCTCCTCCTCGAGCTTCTTCTTGCCTTCGGGAGTCAACACGTAATTGCTATCAGCCATGTCCATCCATTCGTCCGTGAAAAAACGTATCGGCAGATACGTTTTCTCGTGCTTATGTTTCTTGCGAGGATCGCCCCGCCCACTCCTGCATCGCTGCAGGAAGCTACCTACTAATTGATGCGTTTGACCACGCGCTTGACAGTGCGCGTGGAATCCTGAGCAGCCGCCTCTGCGTCTGCCATTGCCTTCTCGACTTGCGCCATGGTCGCCTCAGCGCGCGAGACGGCGGAGTCTGCAACCTCGTCGGCCGCATCTTCCACTGCCGCGGCAGCTTTGGGAGCCTCCTCGACTACATCCGCGACTACCGTTTCGGGAGCAGCATCGACCGCTGGCTCATCGGCTGGCGCCTCGAGCACTTCGGGCTCAGCCTCGACGGGCTTATCAGCCGCAGCCTTCTTCTTGGATGAACCAAGTCCTGCACGCAGATTCTTCATCGTTTTACCGATGGCAGCGCCAAGCTTGGGAAGATTCTTCGGACCGAAAATGAGCAGGATGACCACAAGGATGATGATCAGCTCAGGCCAGCCCATGCCAAAGATCTTCATAAACACCTCCACATCATACGTGGCGTTCCATCAAAACATACACCTAGCGGTGTAACCCCGTAAGGTTACCATATCGGAAACGCCTTTCACGGCGAAGATAAATAATCGACATGATTCCTTTTGCCGATGGCGAAATATGTGCTATCATA
>JAUNJT010000165.1:1591-2234 GCA_030533105.1 Eggerthellaceae bacterium | reverse complement strand
AGGGCAAGTACATCGAGGCGCTGGAGAAGGAATGGGAGATCGTGCCGCAGTTCATTCAGGTGGAGGCGCACCCGTATTACACCCAGAAGGAGCTGCGCGTCAAGCTGGATCAGTACGGTATCAAACTGATGAGCTGGTATCCGCTGGGACACGGCGACAAGTCGCTGATCAGCGAGCCGGTTTTCGCCGAAATCGGAGCGAAGTATGGCAAATCCCCGGCACAGGTCATCCTGCGCTGGCACACCCAGATGGGTTTTGCAGTGATTCCCGGCAGCCGGAACGTCGACCACATCAGGGACAACCTGGACATCCTGGACTTCACGCTGACAGACAATGAGATGGCCGCCATCGCGCAACTGGACAAGGGCGTTCGCTATTACCACCGCACGGATGAACAGCTCGTACAGTTCGCGGCCTGGAAACCGGATTTTGAGAAGGCATGACAGTCAGACAAACATCAGACCGAAGGGGAGGAAATCGCCATGATCTTTGATCGCAACGAGAATAAGCCCGTCATCGCCCTGTTGGGCGCGGGCAGCATACTGAGTTCGATGGAAAAAACTATTGAGGACGAATCAATGAGCGTTATACGTTTTCATTAGTCGCATCCTGGGTGCATTGGGTGCATGACAGGACTAATGTC
>JAUNJT010000165.1:597-1581 GCA_030533105.1 Eggerthellaceae bacterium | reverse complement strand
CATACTGCTGGCGCTGCTGCTCGGCACGGTGGCGCTGGCGGAGGAAACCGGTATGAAGTATGATTTATCCACCTTCACCAATGTGACGCTGAAGGGCATTGATACTTCGACACTCAATGAAGATGAGCTGTCCGCTCTGTACCAGGCCGCCCGCTACTGCCAGGCTATGACCGAGGCGGACATCGACACCATGCGCGAGATCGTCTCAGAAGACATGAAGTTCGTCCATATGAGCGGCATGACCCAGACCCGGGAGGAATACTTTGCGGACGTGTCGGACGGCAGTCTGACCTACTACGCCATCGGCATGGAGGACCCCGTGGTGAAGGTGGACGGCGACATGGCGGTGGTGACCTATACCTCCGCGCTGACAGCCAACGCCTACGGCGCGCAGGGCACTTTTCGGATGAAGGGGACGCATTACTACCAGAGAATCGACGGGGAATGGATCGCTGTGAACCGACCCGAATAAAGGAGCAGACCATGAAAAAGATCATCCTGATCGCGCTGCTGTGCCTGTGCTTCGCCTTGCCCGCGTTGGCGGAATATCCCGCCTTTGACCTCGAAAACGTCACCGTCACTCTGAACAACGGCGTGCAAATGCCCTTCCTCGGCATCGGCACCTTTGCCCTGTCATCCGAGGAAGCGGAAAACTCCGTGTACTGGGCGCTGCGGGACGGCTATCACCTGATCGACACCGCCCGCATCTACGGCAACGAGGACGGCGTGGGCCGGGGCATCCGCCGCGCCATCGAGGAGGGCTACGTCACCCGCGAGGACATCTTCGTGACCACCAAGATGTGGACCAGCGACTACGACGACGGCGACGCGGCCATCGACGCTTCTCTAAACCGCTTGGGCCTCGACTATATCGACCTGATGATCCTGCACCACTCCCAGCCGGAGAACGACGTGGACGCCTACCAGGCCATGGAGCGCGCCGTGGCGGACGGCAAGCTGCGGTGCATCGGCCTGTCCAACTAC
>JAUNJT010000165.1:0-587 GCA_030533105.1 Eggerthellaceae bacterium | reverse complement strand
GCCGGAGGACTTCGACCGGCTGGTGAACGCCACCACCATCACGCCTGCGCTTTTGCAGAACGAGACCCATCCCTACCACCAGAGCACGATGATGAAGGAACACATCGCGCAGTACGGCACGGTGATGGAGTCCTGGTTCCCGCTGGGCGGACGCGGCAACACACAGATCCTGTTCAGCGATCCCACCATTGCCGCCATCGCTGAGGCCCACGGCAAGACCTCTGCACAGATCATTCTCCGTTGGCACCTGCAGGCGGGCAACATCGCCAGTCCCGGCAGCAGCAACCCGGATCACATCCTGGAGAACATCTCGATCTTCGACTTTGAACTGACCGACGACGAGATGGCGCGGATGACCGCGCTGGACCGAAACGGCCGCTTTGCGGACTATTGACAGGTGATTTGAAATGAAGACGCGCAAGCTGCACAACCTGGCCGTCTCCGAGGTGGGCATGGGCTGCATGGCCTTTTCCCACGGCTACGGGCAGATCCCTTCTGAGCAGTACAGCATTGAGGCCATCCGCAACGGCTACGACCACGGCTGCACCTTCTTCGACACGGCGGAGGTCTACAGCCCCGGCCTGTCC
>JAUNJT010000070.1 GCA_030533105.1 Eggerthellaceae bacterium | reverse complement strand
ACCTCGGATTCGATGTACTCATCGAGGAGCTCATCCGCTGCCTCGATCGTTTTATCGACTGCCTCTTCGATAGCATCGAGAAGATTCCCGGATTGTCCGTCAGCGATCATCATCTGCTCCGTTCCTTGAGGGCGCGCTCGATTGCCAGGCGCGTATCGCGCTCTGCCATGCTGGCGCGCTTATCGTACAACTTCTTACCACGAGCTATCGCAAGCTCGACTTTGACTAAGGAATTCTCTTTGAAGTACATGCGCAGCGGTACCAACGCCATGCCCTTCTCACGCGTAAGCTCGTTAAGCCGTCTGATCTCCTTGCGATGCAAGAGCAGCTTGCGCTTGCGGTCGGGGTCGACGTTGTTGAGATTACCATGCGAATACGGCGGGATGTGCACATTGTGCAGCCACACCTCGCCATCGCGAACGAGCGCGAAGCAATCCGTCAGCTGACAGTTGTTCTCGCGCAAAGAGCGCACTTCCGTGCCCTTGAGCTCGATACCGGCCTCAAAGGTCTCCAGAATCTCGTACTCGTGATATGCACGGCGATTCTTCGCGATGGTTTTCTCCTCACGTTTAGCCATGCGCCTCCACCCCGGGGACGAAGCACGCATCGGCGCCCATATCGAGCACGAAACGCGCGATGAGCTCGGCAGCTGCCTCAAGATCGGCAAGGCAGATGACCTCGGTTGAGGTGTGCATGTAGCGAAGCGGCACTGACACAAGGCCCGTGGGGATGCCGCAGCGCGTCACCTGGATGGCACGCGCGTCGGTTCCGGTGACGCTTGGCTCGGCCTCGAGCTGGTAGTCGATACCGCAGGCTTCGGCAGCAGCGACCAGACGGTCGAATACCACGGGATTGATGTTGGGACCGCGCGCGATCACAGGGCCCCTCCCGCATATGATCTGACCGTATTCGGTCTTATCGATGCCTGGATAATCCGTCGCATGCGTCACATCGAACGCGAGTGCGACATCGGGTTGCACGCTATAGGCGCTCGTCATCGCGCCACGCGTACCGATTTCCTCCTGCACCGTCGCTACGGCGATGAACGCACCAGCCGCACGTCCGGCATCCTTGATCTTCTCCATGACGCGCGTCGCGACCCATACGCCGGCCTTATCATCGAAGCCGCGCGAGACGGCCATGCCATCCCCGAACTCCTCGAAACCGACGCCGTAGGTGATCGTATCGCCGATGCGCACGATTTCCTTCACGCGTTCGGCGGGCATGCCCATATCGATGACGAGTTTGTCAAGCGGCGTGACCGTCTTACGGTCATCGGCCTTAATGAGATGGATGGGCTTGCGGCCGACGACGCCGCGAAGCGCACCGTCCTTCGTATGCACATCGACGCGCAGACCCGGCAGGATCGCCGCATCCACACCGCCGACTGCGGCGACGGAAAGGAAGCCCTCATCGCTGATGTAGGTCACCATCAGACCGACTTCGTCCATATGGGCTGCGAGCATGACGCTCGGGCCGCACGTCTCGCCATCGAGAATCGCTTGCACCGAACCCATCGTGTCGGTGCGGATCTCGTCAGCGGTATCGGCAAGGCGCGTGCGAACCACTTCGGCCACGCGCTGCTCGCACCCTGTCGGCGAGGGCGTCTCGAGCAATTCCTTCAAGTAATCCATATCGTTTCGTTCCATGACTACCACCTCATATCCGCACACGCCTTAGAGACGTCCGCGTACGACCTTCTTCGCATGCTTCGGCGGCTCAACCGGATCGCGGAAATCGAGTGCGAGCTGACCATCTAAGTCTTTCGATGCCGCCGTCTTGCGCTCGATGGAATCGATCGTCCACGACACGGCGTCGTTGCCGAATTGCGTGAGCATGGCCATGCGCGCATCGTGCGTGTTCTCCTTGGAGCCGACTCTCCCCTCGCTTTCGAACTCGAACAGCCCGACAGAGCGCTGGACGGAAGCGTTGGGAGAATGATAATGTGCGATGAACGTTTGCATAAGCTCTCTGTTCTTCGTCGCGTAATGCACTGGTACCGTACCACGGCATACCTATAAGTATTCTATCACTGCAATCGACGCATGCCTCCAGCGATTGATTCCTACGACCCGTAGAAAATGAACCGCCCGAAAAGCGAAAACATAGTAAAGTGTATGGGTACGAAAACAACGCGCTTGCGCGGCAATCGCTCGCCGATGCGCATCGAACACACGATCAGGAGGAACCATGGATTCTAACGTACGTCCTGCCGATATGGCTCGCATCACGACCCCCGAGCTCGCTCAGGCATTCATCGATGAGCAAGTCGCCGCGCTCAAAGAGCAAATCGGCGATGGCAAGGTTCTGCTCGCCTTATCAGGCGGTGTGGACTCCAGCGTGTGCGCCGCGCTGCTCATCCGCGCCATCGGCCAGAACCTCGTGTGCGTGCATGTGAACCATGGCCTGCTGCGCAAGGGCGAGCCCGAGCAAGTCGTCAAGGTGTTCCGCGACGAGTTGGGCGCGAATCTGATCTACGTGGATGCCGTCGATCGCTTCCTTAACAAGCTCGAGGGCGTTGACGAGCCTGAGACCAAGCGCAAGATCATCGGCGCGGAATTCATCCGCGTGTTCGAGGAAGAGGCCCGCAAGGTTGCCGATGACGTATCGTTCCTCGGTCAGGGCACCATCTATCCCGACATCCTCGAAAGCGAGGCGGGCATCAAAGCGCATCACAATGTCGGCGGGTTGCCGGACGATCTGCAATTCGAGCTCGTCGAGCCCGTCAAACTGCTCTATAAGGATGAGGTGCGCGTAGTCGGCAAAGAGCTCGGCCTGCCTGACTCCATGGTGTATCGTCAACCGTTCCCCGGCCCTGGCCTGGGCGTTCGCTGCCTCGGCGCCATCACGCGCGACAGGCTCGAAGCGCTCCGCGAGGCAGACGCCATCGTGCGTGAGGAAATCGACGCCGCTGGCTTGGGCGACAAGATCTGGCAGTACTTCGCCATCGTGCCCGACTTCCGCGTCACCGGTATCGTCGACAATCAGCGCGCCTACGACTGGATGTGCGTCATCCGCGCCGTGAACTCCATCGATGCCATCACGGCAGAGGTTCCCGAGCTCGATTGGCCGCTGCTCAAGAAGATGACCGCGCGCATCATGACCGAGGTTCCCGGCATCTGCCGCGTCGCATACGACTTAAGCCCCAAGCCGACCGCCACGATCGAGTGCGAGTAATCGCTTTCATCTCAAAGCGCAACGACAAGAATCGGGCCCGTCACGAAGACGGGCCCGATGCGTTTGCATTCAAATGGCTTTGCGCTGCTTCGGTTAAGCAGTAATCAGGTGCTACACCTCCGCCTTCCACAGGCCGTGCAGGTTGCAGTACTCGAAGGCAGCCTTCGCCTCGTCGTCCTCTAAAACGAACGTGGCAATAGGCTCTTCACCCGGCTTCAAGCACTTCGCTTGCACGCCTTTTTCGGTGACGAGGTAGATCCACTGGATGTAATGCGCCTCCACCATCGGATGGATGACCTCGCCGACGGTCACACGTACCACGTTGCCATCGACCTGAATAACGGGCACGTGCTTCTCACCCGCTGCATCGGTCGTGTTCGGCTCGATCGCCTCCATCTTCTGGCCGCAGCACATGACCGGCACGCCACCGTCGACCACCTTGACGATGATGTTCCCGCATCGCTTGCATACATAGAATGTCTCGCGCTTCTTCATCGGTTTCCCCCTCCATCCGCAATCGACGATTTCATACATTTAAAGCACACTCAGAGTATACCGTACCGAACGTTTCTAAAACATCGAGAACGCTCGGGCGCATCAAGTGCCCCACGATTATTCTTTCAATCTGCGTCGCAACTTACGGGACAATTTGGCAGCATCTGTCCCGATGATTCACGCCATACGTGTCACGAACCGCCCATTCGGCACCTTTTTCGCCTTGTCAAACGGAATTGTTTCCCCAGTTCGCTATAGTACAGTAATTACGGTTTGAAAGGGATTGCCCGCGCATGAACGCATCCCGCAAACCACACGCAGCGGAAAACCGCGAGACCACAGGGGTCTTGCCCGAGCAAAGAAAGGAAGCCGTTATGCGTACAATCATGATCAGCGACGTCACGATGCAACAAACCGTGGAAGCAGGCGGCATCCTTCTTAGCTTCCGCGAGAAGATCGAGCTAGCGAAACTACTAGACAAGCTGGGCGCCTCCGTCGTTGAGCTCAGCGCCATCGAGAATCCCCGCAGCGATCGTTTGCTCATCAAATCGATCGCCAGCGCCGTGAAGGGCAGCGTCATCGCCGTGCCCGTCAGCGTGACGGATGATGACACCGCATTCGTATGGGATGCGCTCTCTGAAGCAACTCATCCCCGTCTGCAGGTTTGCCTGCCCGTAAGCGACGTGCAAATGGAATATTTCCTGCATAAGAAGTCGGATGCCGTTCCCGCGTTCATCGCAGAAAAGGTCGCGGCCTGTGCCGCCATCTGCCCCGATGTGGAATTCGTCGCGCAGGATGCCACCCGTGCCGACGAGGCATTCCTGGGATGTGCCCTTGAAGCAGCCGTCCAAGCCGGTGCCACGCTCATCACCATCAAGGACGATGCCGGCGCCATGCTCGTCGAGGAGTTCGGCGCCTTCATCGCACGCATTCGCGCTTCCCTGCCCAAAAACGTGCGTCTTGGCGTCGCATGCTCGAATGCGCTGTTCATGGCAGATGCGAACTCGATCGCAGCCATCCAAGCCGGCGCCGACGAGGTGAAGGCATCCGCTAACGGAACGTTCACCGCTTCCTTGCCCAACATCGCCCGCGTCATCGACACGAAGGGCTCAGCACTCGGCGTCAACTCCGATGTGCATACCGTGGAGCTCGACCGCATCGTGAAGCAGATCGCTTGGATGTGCGAGACCCAGCGTTCCGACAATTCCCCGTTCGACAACGGCGTACGCGACACTGGCGAAGAGCTCACGTTCACCGCATACGACTCGCAGGACGAGGTCGCACGCGCCATCGAGGCGATGGGCTACGAGCTGTCCGAAGAGGACATCGTGAAGGTTTACGACGCGTTCAGCCAACTGGCTGCCCGCAAAGATACCATCAGCGCAACGGAGCTCGATGCCATCGTGGCAACCGAGGCTTTGCAGGTTCCGCAAACCTTCAGGCTCGAGAGCTACGTCATCAACTCCGGCAACACCATCATGGCCACGAGCCACATGAGGCTGCGCCGCAATGACGAGGTGCTCGACAGCGTCGCGCTTGGCGATGGTCCGGTGGATGCATCCTTCCTCGCAATCGAGCAGATCGTCGGCCACCACTACGAGCTGGATGATTTCAAGATCCGCGCCGTCACCGAGGGACGCGAGGCGTTGGGCGAGACGGTCATCCGCCTTCGCGCCGATGATGGACGCGTATACTCCGGTCGCGGCCTTTCGACCGACGTCATCGGATCGTCCATCCTTGCGTACATCTCCGCAGTCAACAAGATCGTCTACGAGGAAGCAGGCGAATAATGAAACTCTCATTCTCCACCCGCGGTTGGGCGGGTATGACCTGGGACGAATGGGTCCAGGCCGCTACAAGCATGCATTTCAACGGCATCGAGGTGTACAACCCCATCAAAACGCCTGAGCTTATGGCGAAGGATGGCCCGCTGCACAAGTACGCTGTCGCATCAACCGTGCGCAAGCTGCGCGCGGAAAACCTCGAGATCCCGTGCTTCGATACCTATGTCGACCTCGCCGGCAAAGCCGAGGGAATCGATGGTGAGGATCCGCTCGGCCAACTCGAGATGCTCATCGCCCTCGCGCATGACGCGCACGTCCCTTATGTGAGCGCATACGCGACCGAAGAGAACGAGACGGTTGATTCCGTGCTCACCGCTCTCATCCCGAAGGCTGCGAAGGCAGGCGTCACCGTGCTCATCAAGACGAGCTACGCATTCGCGGACACCGCGCGTCTGCGCGAGCTTCTAAACCGCTTCGCATGCGATGAGCTGGGAGCGCTTTGGGATGTGCACCATCCCGTACGCGATGTCAACGAGATGCCCTCCAAAACCATTGAGAATCTCGGCAGCTACGTGAAGCACGTGCATCTGCGTGACAGCATCGTCGACAAGAAGACCGGGGAGCTGTCCTACCAGGTCATCGGCGAGGGCACGCTGCCCATCGACGATGTGATGCGGGCTTTGCGCTCCATCGACTACGATGGCTACATCTCGCAGGAATGGAAGCCGCAGTGGATGGATGACCTCAATGACCCCGAGATCATCTTCCCCTACTTCGTGAACTACATGGCCCGCTACGATGCCGGCCGCGACAAGAAGCGCATGACGATCCCGAACCACGACGGCAGCGGCCAGTACGTGTGGGAGAAATTCGAGCTAATCAACCACACCTTCCCCGAGGTGCTCGACATCATGGCCGAGACCTTCCCGGATCAGTACTGCTTCAAGTACACCACGCTCGATTACACGCGCACGTACTCGCAGTTCCGCGATGACGTGAACAACTTCGCCCGCGCGCTCGTGAGTTTGGGCGTGAAACCGGGAAGCAAGGTCGCCATCTGGGCGGGCAACATCCCCGCATGGTTCCTCACGTTCTGGGCAACCGTGAAGATTGGCGCCGTTCTGGTCACGGTGAACTCCGCATACAAGATCCACGAGGCCGAATACCTGTTCCGCCAGTCCGACACGCACACGCTGGTCATGGAGCATAGCAGCTTGGACTCCAACTATCAGGAGATCATCAACGAGCTGTGCCCTGAAATCGCCGAGACGAAGGCTGGCGAGCCCCTGCATTGCAAGAAGCTCCCCTTCTTGAGAAACGTCATCACGGTCGGCTTCCGCCAACCGGGCAGCCTCACGTTCGAGGAAGCCATGGCGCGTGCCGAGATGGTACCCGCAGCCGAGGTCGAGCGCCTGGCCGCGCAGGTACGCCCGGACGATGTATGCAACATGCAGTACACCTCCGGCACCACGGGATTCCCGAAGGGCGTCATGCTCACACACTACAACGTCGTGAATGACGGCAAATGCATCGGCGACCGTTTGGGCCTTTCCA
>JAUNJT010000069.1 GCA_030533105.1 Eggerthellaceae bacterium | reverse complement strand
GCGCCGATGGCGAGCGCGCCGATGATCATGCCCTCGATGACGGCATGCGGGCAACCTTCCATCGTCGAGCCATCCATGAACGCGCCGGGGTCGCCCTCATCGCCATTGCAGACGATGTACTTGGGCCACTCGTCATAGCTTGCCGCGGAGCGCCATTTGGTGCCGGTGGGGAAGCCGGCGCCGCCCTTGCCGCGCAGACCGCTTTTCTCGACCTCTGTGATGATCTCGTCCGGTGTCATGGTCAGCGCGCGTTTGAGGCCCTCGTAGCCTCCACGGGCGATGTAGTCGTCGATTGAAAGCGGATCGATGATGCCGACATCCTTGAGCACGACCTTGTGCTGCAGGGCGTAGTAGGGGTTGTCATCCATATGCTCGAAGAACTCGCCGTCTTTCTTGAACATAAGCTTTTTGATCGGTTCGCCTTCAAGCGAATCGATGACGGCGGCGGCGTCCTTAACGGAAACGCGGTAGTACATGAGGTCGCGTGGCATGAAGCGCACGACGGGACCTTGCTCGCATTCGCCCGAGCAGCCCGTGCGCACGACATCGATGGCGACATCGCCGCTTAGGTTGCGCGCAGCAAGCTCTGCTTCAAGCGCACTGGCTACGTTGAGCGCGCCGTTGGCGATGCAGCCGGTGCCGCAGCAGACCAAGATCTTCTCGGTTCCGTTGATCATGCCTTCTCACCTCCTTTTGCTCCCGCGTTGGCATACATCTCGATGATGCCGGGAACCTGCTCGACCCTAAGCTTGTTGTGGTACACGCCATCCACAAGCATGACGGGTGCGAGAGCGCATGAACCGAGGCAGTTGACCAGCTCGAGCGAGAACAATCCATCCTCGCTCGTTTCGCCAGGTTCGATGCCGAGGTCGCGCTTGAGTTCCGTCACGAGATTCATGGAACCGCGCAGATGGCACGCGGTGCCGTTGCAGATCTTGATGATGTGCTCGCCCTTCGGGGTGAGCGAGAGCGCCTTGTAGAACGTGGCCATGGAGTACAGCTGCGACTGCGCGCATCCCAAGTACTCCGAAAGCGCCGCGATTCCCTCTTCGGGGATGTAGTTGAACGCATGCTGCATATCCTGCATCGCGGCCAAGGCGAACCGCTGATCTCTCGGATATGCCTCGATGATCTCAGTGATCTTCGAGAATTGTTCGGATTCGGTCATATCCACCTCGTTTCCCCATGAGAAAAGGCTTTGCAAAACGTTCCTTTTCCAACGGAGCTGTGTCGCACGAAAAGGGGAGACTTGTCGTGCGAACCTTGCTTACCCACCGGCAACGACGGGGGTGATGGCGACGTAATCATCTTCTGTCAGCGGCGTTGCCATTCCATCGAGGTGCTCGATGTGGCGACCGTTGACCATGATGATGACATCGTCACCTTTGTCGGTGCCGTCTTCATTCAATAAGAGGTTTTGGAATGCAGGCCATCGTTTGGAGAGTTCGCCCATAAGCGCCAAAACATCGCGCGGCGCGGGAACGTCGCACGATTTGCATTGGGCTATTTGCCGATATGTCGCAAAGAACTTTACAAGCATCACGTAATCCCCCCGAACCCGATGACCCATCGGAAAACGTGCCACGTGAATACATGCCCCGTTTCATTATCCCCCACGTACCTTTTTGGTACAATGCGAAGTAACCGGCGAGTAGCTGGGAGCAGCCCATATATGAACTGCCCCAGCATCTCGCCCGGGGGGGCATGAAAATACGCATCACGTTTAGCGGGCGGGTAGCTTTGTGGCGACCCGCCCTTATGTATTAATAGGTGATGCTCAGCTCGTCGAGCTTCTCCTGCGTCGGAATGCCCTCGGCAGTCCAGTTACGCTCGGCGTAGTATTCGGCAAGCATGGTCTGCAGCTGGCTGACCTTGCCCTTGGCCGGACCAGAGGGAAGCGCCTCGCGCAGAAGACGCGGCGGCAGCGTGTCCTTCTCGACGCCAGCCTCGATGTTGAAGCGCTTCTCGAGGTTCCAGATGCGCTCGCCCTTGAGCAGGATCTCTTCGTCCGTCTCATCGCTTCCGACAGCCTCGCGGTACTGGCCTGCGATTTCTGGCAGACCGATGCCGAAGGTGGTGAACAGGCAGATGCCTGTGGAGTCGCACAATGCGGTGAGGTCCTGGAAGAGCTTGAGCACTGCGCCCTTGCCCTCGGCCACCTGCGGGTCGAGTTTCATGGGGATGCCGAGCACTTCAGGGCTGATCATGTAGCCGCGGACGTGGCAGCCGCCGCGGTTTGAGGTGGCGTACTCGAGGCCGATGCCCTGGATGGCACGACCGTCGTAAGCCGGCATTTCCTGCTTCTTGGTGGACATCGAAAGCTCGGGATGGCCGTACTTCTCGGCAAGGCGATAGGAGCCAAGGCCGATGATGTTGCCGAAGCCCTCGCCGTCAGCGCACATCTGCGTGAGCTTGACCATGGCGGCCGCATCGCCGAAGCGCAGCGGGAAGCCGATGTCGGACTCGGGGATGGCGCCCATCTCGTAAAGCTCCATGGCGCATGCCACGGTGGAGCCTAAGGTGATCGGGTCCATGCCCTGCTCGTTGCAGATGCAGTTTGCCTTGACGATGGCGGAGATGTCGTTCACGCCGCATGCCGCACCGTAGGACCAGCCGGCCTCGTACTCGGGACCTTCGCCGAAGCAGTCGAAGTCGCCCTTGCCCTCGACCTTGGTCACGCGACCGCATGCGATGGTGCAGCCGAAGCAACCCTGGTTCTTAATAAGGTGGGTCTCGACGAGGCGCTCGCCGGAAGTATCGTCGGCCTTATCCCAGAACGCGCCATCGCGGGCGTTACGCAGCGGAAGACCGCCAACCTCGTTGACGATGTTGACGAGGATCTCGGTGCCGAAGCCTGCGAGGCCAGCGCCGGTGACAGGATGCGCACGGAGCATATCGCGTGCCTTGATGGCCTCTTCCATGAACTCCTTCGGGCGGGCGACCAACACGCTGCCCGTGCCGCGTACGACGACGGCCTTGAGGTTCTTGGAACCCATGACAGCGCCCATGCCGCCACGGCCTGCAGCGCGGTTCTTATCGTTCATGACGCCTGCATAGAGCATGCCGCGCTCACCGGGGGTGCCGATGCACGATACGCGCACCTTGCCGTACTTCTCTACGAGCGCGTCGGTGACCTCATGGACGCCCTTGCCCCACAGCTCATCGGCGGGGAGCAGCTCGACCAGATCGTCATCGATATGCAGATAGACAGGCTCTGCGGCTTTGCCCTCGAAGATGATGCCGTCATAGCCGGCATACTTGAGCTCGGGTCCGAAATGTCCGCCGGAGTTCGCGGCACCGATGATGCCGGTGAGCGGGGACTTCGAAACGACCTCATAGCGGCCGGACGAGCACGCTGCGGTGCCGGTTAAGGGGCCGGTCATGAAGATGAGCTTGTTCTCGGGAGCCAGCGGGTCGACCTTCGGATCGACTTCGTTGCAATAGTACTTGGTGCCCAAACCACGCGCGCCAACGTAATCCTTGGCGTCCTGCATGTTGAGCGGTTCTTTGATGATGGTGCCGTCGGTAAGATTAACGCGAAGTATCGTTCCTACCCATCCGTTTCCACGTGTCATTATGCACACACCTCCTCGACAGCTGCTTTGAGCTTGTCTGCGGCGAGCTGCTTTTTATCAGGCACTTCGTCGGGATCGACGAGGCTGATCGCGCCAGTCGGGCATTGCTGGGCGCACCAGGCTTCGCCATCGCACAGATCGCACTTGTGGATGAGGCGCTTCGCAGGCGAGTACGAGATGTTGCCGAGCGGGCAGGCATTCACGCACATCTTGCACACGATGCAGCGGTTCGCGTCGTGCGTGACAACGCCGTCTGCCTGGCGCTTGAGGGCGCCAGTCGGGCAGATGCCCACGCAGGCGGCTTCATCGCACTGCAAGCACATGATGGGCACCGTGATCGCGGCTTCCTCATAGTGGAAGACGCTCACGTTGGCAAGACGGGGATTGAACTCCTCGAAATGCCTGAACGAGCACACAAGCTCGCACGTGCGGCAGCTTATGCACTTCTTCGGATCTACGACTAATTGTTTAGCCATAGAACACCCCCTTCCTTTTGTATTTTTTGGGCAGATCGCGCAGAACCCCGATACGATACACGATCCGCTCAATTCTTCTCTGACTCTATTGAACCATGTGGATTGATGAATTAGGCAGATTTGGACTGCATGAAGGAATGTTTTTGTGCCGTTACTCCTTAAAAAGGAGTAAACTAGGCAGAAAGGGGAGCGCTGAATTGCCCACACGTTAGGCAGTTTTTATGCAAGTCATTTGCGTAGCGGTTTCCCTTAAGCTTTCAAGGCGTTTTAAGCGTGTGCGCTTGGGTGTTTCGAACACGGATTCCGGGGGGTTTCCTATGCGTACGTTCGATTACCGTCATCTGCCGCAGCGTCTCTTCGATCGTCAGGTCGGAGATGCTAATGTGCGGCTTTACGAAGACAAGGGAAAGCTCGATCTGCTCGAGCAGCTTCACGCCGATCAGTTGGCGCTCTTGCGCGATTCCGCGCATATGAACAATGTCGATGCGTCGACGCGCATCGAGGGCCTATATGCGGATCCAACGCGTGTGCGTGCGCTCATCGACGGTGCCGAGCCGATTGGCGAGACCGAAGCCCAGATCGCGGGTTATTCTTCTGCCTTGCGCCTTATCGATGATCAGACCGATGCGCTCGACCTTTCCACGTCGACCATCGTCAAACTCTACGAAACCATGTATGCGCATCGCGACCTCGGCACGAAGAGCCGCTATCGCAAAAACGACTACGTGTACGTCCAAGTGGATGGTCATATGCAGGCCATGCCGGTCAGTCCCATCAACGCCTTCGAAACGCCGCTCGTGCTCGGAGGCGCCTGCGATAGCCTCGTGACTGCTTTCGATGCGAATGCCTGCAGTCCGCTGATTTTGGCGGCGGTGTTCACGGTCGACTTCCTCTGCATCAGGCCCTTCGATGAGGGCAATGGCCGCATCGCGCGCCTGTTCGCGGAGCTTATGTTGGAAAAGGCTGGCTTCAGGGTCGCGCGCTACGTGAGCATCGACCGCATCATCGAGCATTCGGCCATGGCCTACTACGATGCGCTCAACGCATGCGTCGACAAATGGGATCGCGGCATGAACGATTATGCTCCGTTCGCGCACTATTGGCTTTCGGCGATTCACGAGGCTTACCAGAATCTATTTGCTAGAGTTGAGCTCATGCTCAGCGCAAGCGGCAAGTCCGAACGCGTGCGCATGTATTTGGAGCAATCCATAGGCGAGGTGAGCAAACGCATGGTGCGCGAGGCGCTTTCCGACGTGAGCGAGGCGACGATAGAAGCCGAGCTTGGACGGCTTGTCAAAGACGGCGCTATCGAGAAAATCGGTGCTGGGCGCGGAACGCGCTATCTTTGGCGCAAATAGAGAGCTCTGATTTCACCTATGAGGGTGAAATGCAGCAGATTATCTGTAATAATGGGATTGAGAAAAACATATAGATTAAGCGCATGCCGACCTTCGACCATTCGGAGAGGATGTACGAAATGGCCGAACGCTTCAATGCAAGTAGAATCGCGCTCATCGCGCCTAAGGCGAAGCATGGCCAAGGCATCAGGCTATTCAATATCTTCCTATTCAATGAAATCAAGTTAGCGCGCTATGCTTACGCGCGTTTCGCTCAGCGAATTGCATCGCCCAACAATCATCTAAGATGGCAAGTCCTCATTGTCTCTATATGCGGAGGATCAGATCGCTGTCCTGAATTCGTGAAAGCCGCCATGCATCATGCATGACTCGGTATGTGCAAGGGAAGAGGAGGAAAAGAGAAAGGAGATGGAGTATGTCATCAGGAAAAATAGCAGATAAGACGGTGTTGAAGAATCTTGGCTTCTGCGGTTTCGCGATCAACTCGAACACTTCGTGCGTGGATGTCAAGGACGGCAGGATCGTGCGAATCAGGCCGCTGCACCTCGACGAGTCGTATACAAAGGAAGAGCTCAATTACTACTATCTCGAAAAAGATGGGCATGTATTCGAGCCAGGATTCAAGACGCTGATTCCGCCGTTCTCGATTGCGTATAAGAACCGTGCTTACTCTGGCAACCGCGTTCCTTCGCCGCTCATTCGCGTGGATTGGGACCCGAAGGGCGAGCGCAACCCGCAGAACCGTGGTATCTCGAAATATCGCAAGATATCCTGGGATGAAGCGCTCGAGATCATATCCGATGAGATCAAGCGTATTCATGATGAATACGGAAATCATTCCATTTATTGCCAAGCCGAAGGACACGGCGAAGGTAAGGTCGCATCTGGTGCTCATGGCTGTCCACAAGAAATGCTTGCATATTGCGGTGGTTCAACCATTCAGGCACGCCAGCCTGACAGCTGGGAAGGCTGGTATTGGGGTGCCAAGCATATGTGGGGCATGGAGCCCCTCGGGCAATGTACGTTCGCTAACGGTACTTTCCGTGATATCACGCAAAATGGAGATGCCGTATTGTTCTGGGGCTGCGATCCCGAGACAACCACGTGGGGCTGGAACGGTCAACAACCTTCGCGCATGTGCTTCTGGTTCAACGAGATCGGTGTGAAATCGATTTATGTCTGCCCTGACGTCAATTACGGCGCTGCCTGCCATGCCGACAAGTGGATCCCCGTTTTGCCGAATACCGACGCTGCTTTGCAACTTGCTATCGCGTACGTGTGGCTTACCGAAGATACGTACGACAAGGAATATATTGCAACGCATGCCGTCGGCTTCGAATGGTTCGAGCAGTATGTCTTGGGCGATCTCGATGGAGAACCCAAAACACCGAAATGGGCGGAAGGCAAATGCGGCGTTCCCTCGTGGGAGATCAAAGCATTTGCACGCTATTGGGCTAAGCACAACGTGTCGACTGCTCATAGCAATGGCGGCGGTTTCATCCGTGGTGCATTCGCCCATGAGCCTGCACGCCTCGAAGTAGCTTTGCATGGTATGCAAGGTATCGGTGGTCCAGGCAAGCATCAGATCAAATTCATCGAATGGACTATGCTCGG
>JAUNJT010000068.1 GCA_030533105.1 Eggerthellaceae bacterium | reverse complement strand
CGACGTTCTCGAACACGGTCTTATTCGGCAGGAGCTTGAAGTCCTGGAACACGCAACCGATATTGCGGCGCAGATACGGAACGCGGCGGTTCGGCATCGCGCCGAGATCCTCGCCTGCGATGTATACCTTGCCCTTCGTGGGTTTCACGTTGCGGATCAAGAGGTTGATGAACGTCGACTTGCCCGATCCGGAGTGACCGACCAGAAAGACGAACTCGCCCGCATAGACCTCCAAGGACAAATCATAGAGGGCGGCGTAATTCGGTTGGGCCTCATAGACCTTGGTCACGTGGGACAGCACGATGACGGGCGTGCCGCTTTGCTGCTCCACCATCGAGGGATCGACGGTCGGAAGCTCGGAAAGCTGGCCGGTGAATTGGGGGTTCACGCCTTGACGCGCATGCGTGCGGCGCGCACGGCGCGCTGCTGCGGCGCTATCCGCTTTCGCGGCAGCCGACGGCTCCTTTTCTACAGGCTTCTCGACATCGATAAGGATGTCCTCTTCGAGCTCGAGCACCTCTGTCGGCGGCTGTGTGTGCCTGCCCAAGCGCTGCGCACCCTGAGGGTTCATTTCATCTGTCACAGAATGCTCCGTTCATGTAGTGATGTACTGAGACAACTGATATTAGCGCTGTTATTCTAGCATGCTTACTTACGCTGTATAACCTTCTCCACAGCAACCACAATTGCGTGCGCATCGAGACCGAAGTACGCAAGCAGCTCTTCGAACTCGCCCGATTTGCCGAATACGTCCTGCATGCCCACGAATTCCAAGGGAGCCGGATGATGCAAAGCAAGTGCGGATGCGACCGCGCTGCCCAAGCCACCGATGATCGAATGCTCCTCGGCGACCACGGCGCAGCCGGTTTTCGCAATCGAGCCGATGATGGTGGCGGCATCGAGCGGCTTTACGCAGAATGCATCGATGACCTCGGCGGAGATGCCCGCTTCAGCAAGCAAATCAGCGGCGATGAGCGCCTCCCTGATCTCCACGCCGCATGCGATGATGGTCACATCGGTGCCTGGACGTAGCACGTATGCGCGCCCGATCTCGAGCTCGACCTCGTCATCGTACACGCACGGAACCGCTGCGCGTCCCATGCGGACGTATACGGGACCAGGGGTCTTCGCAGCCAAGCGGATGGCCGCTGCAGCAGCCGCATAATCTGCGGGAACGAGCACGCGCATGTTCGGCAAACTCGTCATCAGCGAGATATCCTCGAGCATCTGATGGCTGCCACCATCGGGACCGACGGAGATGCCCGCATGCGTCGGGGCGATCTTGACGTTTAGGTTGCTATACGCGACGGTATTGCGGATCTGGTCGTACACACGACCGGTTCCGAACACCGCGAATGAACCAGTGAAGGCGATATGTCCGGTCACGGCGAGACCGGCAGCCACATCGATCATGTTCTGCTCGGCGATGCCGCAGTTGAACAGTCGATTCGCGAATGCGGGATCGGCATCGGCGAACTTCTTCGTCGTCGTCGAACCGGCGAGGTCCGCATCGACCGCCACGACGGGCAGCCCTTCCTTCGCGAGCTCGGCGAGAGTCACGCCATACGCTGCGCGCGTTGCTTTCTTGACGAGCGCTTGCTCGGCACTTGCGAATTTAACCACGGCGCGCCTCCTTCCTAGCCTCGGCAAGCTCGCTAAGAGCCTGCTCCAATTGCTCGGCATTCGGGGCCTTGCCGTGCCAGCCGACCTGATTCTCCATGAACGAGACGCCCTTGCCCTTGACGGTATGGGCGATGATCGCATGGGGCTTGCCGCCTCTATCGGCCTTGCATGCATTCAATAGCTCGATGAGCGCTGCGATATCGTGGCCGCAGACCTCGTGCACATCGAAACCGAATGATGCGAACTTGTCTGCGAGCAGCTCGGGGCTGCATACATCGGTGATGGCGCCATCGATCTGCAATCCGTTGTTATCGATGATGGCAACGAGGTTATCGAGGCCTTGATGGGCGGCGAACATGGCAGCCTCCCACACCTGGCCCTCTTCGCATTCGCCGTCGCCTAAGACCGCGAACACAGTGGCGGGATCATCCTTGAGGCGAAGGCCGCACGCGCACCCGCACGCGATGGAAAGACCCTGCCCGAGCGAACCCGTGGAAACCTCCACGCCGGGAACGAGGCTCGAATCCGGATGGCCCTGCAGCCTGCTTCCGAGCTTGCGGAGCGTGATGAGCTCTTCAGTCGGGAAGAAGCCCGCATGCGCCAGCGTTGCATACAGCGCAGGCGCCGCATGGCCTTTCGCCAAGATGAAATAATCCCGACCGTCCATCTTGGGATCGGCGGGATCGTAGGTTAGAACGTCTCCGAAATACAGAGCGGTAAGGATGTCCGCGCACGAAAGCGATCCGCCAGGATGCCCGCTTCCGGCTGCCCCGATCATCCGCACGATATCCGTGCGGATGTCAAGCGCAATGCGCTCGAGCTCAGCAAGTTCCATTGCTTTGTTCCCCCTCGAGGAATTGAATGACGCTACAGCGATATTCTACCGCCACTTCATGCGCATGCACCGCACAACCTGCCCATCGATGCGCTTTTTTCCGCCCTACGAAACGCCTCGGAACAGATGGCCCGATGTTGCTGCCGCCGGCTTGGAAACCGTGCCCGCATCGCGCTTCGCGAGATCGGCTGCATGCACCACGCGACCGACCGCCTGCGCGGTCTGCTCGGCATTGAGAAGCGTCGTGTCGACCATCACCGAAGAGATGCCCGCGTGGATGAGCTCGGGCAGCGCATGCGCCACATCGAGCTGCACGCTGTTATATAGATGGCTTCTCCCCAGACAATCCGTCACAACGGGGAATTCGAAGTCCTTGCGGTCCTTAAGGTAATGCGGGCTTTTGCGCCGAGGACATGCATCGCAGTCCTCGTTGCACAGTCCCTGGCTCATCAACAGGCAATGCTCCGTGATCATGAGCTCCTGCGTGCCAAGGATGGTAAGCCCCAAAGGCACAGGCGAGCCTTCAAGGCCCAGATCGGCGATCTGGGCGAGCGTGAGTTCGGGAGAAAGCCACACGCGCGTAGCTCCCAAGCGCGCCGCATAGTCAAGCGCTGCCCTGTTGGCGATGGGAAGATGCGGACCGACCTCGACTTGTGCCCCGAGTTCGACTGCACGCACAAGCGCACCGAGGCTATCGACGAACAGGGGCTTATCCGGTTTCGCATATTCCCATACATCGATATCGCGCTCGTATTCGCGCGTACCCTCTATGATGTCGTGGTCGATGGTCGGAAGCGCGATGACGCATTGCTTCGGATAGCCCATCTGCTCGGCGGCATTGTTGCGCTGACCGGCGATCGTCGCCTCGCCCCGCTTGTAATTGAGCGCGGGCACGTATATCACCTGCGCGCCTGCGCGTCGCGCCGCACGCGCGCATGCGGGATTGGTCACCCACGCGCACACCGTGCACCTGTTCGCACGGGTGACGGGGAGCTCCTCCCTATCGACGAACTTCTCGAGCTTGCGGTCCTTATAGGGGGCGAGCATGGCAACTGCAAGGTTATCGAGCGCCTCCGCACGGACACGGTGCACCTCCGAGAAACCTAAGCCGACGCCTTCGTCGAGCGAAGAGGTAAATGACGCGAGGGTAAACGGGGTCTGCCCCATGCGGTCGACATGCGCACGGATTTCCTCAGCAGTCACCGCCTTGGTACGTGCCGCCTCGACCACGCCGCCAGTAGCCGATGCAGAATACGTTTGCTCTTCTCCCACATGCCCGATGGATGCATCGAAGCGCACCTCGAACGGCTCCCCCTCATGCACCGTCGCATGTCCTTCGACAGACACCTTCGGTTCGTTCGCGTCATCGGCAAACGCCAAGGAGGCATCCTTCACGCGGAATACGCGGTCACCTGCATTCACCGCGCGCTGGTCGCGCTTCTTGCGGTCAAGCGGGATGCGTACCATGCCTTGGGAAGCGATTTTGATCTCCTCGAGCGTGATCGTTGCACGTCCCTTGCCCGTCCAGATCTCCAAGATGTCGCCGGGATTCAGGCGCTTCTCGGATTTGAGGTACGCCGCATTCTCGCTTGTGCGGCCGATACGGCCCAGCGAGACGCCACGGTTGTTCGGACGCTTGTATCCCATCATGTCGTTGCCGCGTTCATGCTCGAGATATGCCGTCGTGAACCCGCGCGAGAACGCCTCGGAAAGGACGCGCCTCTCCTCCTCGGTCGCCCTCGCAAAACCTCCCGAGGCGATCCTGTCGAGCACGGCGCGATAGGTTTTGACGACCGAGTACACGTACTCGGGCGCCTTCATGCGCCCCTCGATCTTCAATGATGCGATGCCGCACTCGATGAGCGGTTCCAATATATCGATGGTGCACAGATCGCGTGGAGAGAGCAGATACTCGCCTGGAGACGGGAGGTCCTTCCTGACCGCACGGTTATGCAGGGTATAGGGAAGCCGGCATGCCTGCGCGCACATGCCTCGGTTCGCCGACCTGCCTCCGATGAGCGAGGAAAGGAGGCACTGGCCCGAATAGCACACGCAGAGCGCCCCATGTGCGAACACTTCGACTTCCATACCGAGCTCGCGCGCATAATCCGCGCATTCCTTGATCTCCTCAAGCGCAAGCTCGCGGGCAAGCGTGATGCGAGCGGCCCCGAGCTGGGCTGCCGCAGCGACGCCGGCAAGGTTATGCGTGTTCATCTGCGTCGAGATATGCAGACGGGCTTTTGGAAGCGTGCGGACGATCTCGCTTGCAACGCCGATATCCTGCACGATGAACGCATCGACCCCGGCACGATACGCCTGACGGGCAAGCTCGAGCGCAGAGTTGAACTCGGAGTCCATGATGACGGTATTGAGCGTCAGATAGATCTTCACACCACGGAGATGGGCATAGTCGCACCCCTCGCGAAGGGTCTTATAGGTGAAGTTGCCCGCACCGCGCCTTGCGTTGAAGGATTCGAGTCCCAGATAGACCGCATCAGCCCCTGCTTTGACCGCCGCATGGAGGCATGTGGGGTTACCAGCTGGAGCCAAAAGCTCGACGTGCGCGTTTTCTATGCTCATAAGATGTGTCCTTTTCGTATGCATGTCTAGTTCATGGTAGTATAGACCAGTTATGAAGATACGTAGAAAACAGCGCCAATCAAAAGTACGCACTGGACGGTGGACAGCCCTTTTCATCGTGGCAGCGCTTCTGGTCATCGCCGTCGGAGGCCTTGGAGGCTTTCTCGTACTCGCGAATATCTGGACCGAGGACCTTCCCGACATCACGCAAAAGGATGCGTTCAACCTAGCCCAGCGCTCGACTGTTTATGCCAATGACGGCGAGACGGTTCTCGCGGAATTCCAAATCGAGAACCGCGAGCCGCTCGATTCCTTAAACCAGATCAGCCCCGACCTCGTGCAGGCGACGATTGCGACGGAAGATGCCCGTTTCTACGACCATAACGGCGTCGATCTGTTCGGCATCGCCCGCGCCGTCGTCTCCAACATACTTGGCGGTGAGGTCCAGGGTGCATCGACCATCACGCAGCAGCTCGTACGCAATACCCTGCTTTCCGATGAGGCACGCGACATCACGCTCAAGCGCAAGGTGCGCGAGGCCGCACTTGCACTGGAAATGGAGAAGATCTACTCCAAAGAAGACATCCTTCTCATGTATCTCAACACCATCAACTACGGCGACGGTTGCTATGGCATCGAGTCGGCTTCGCAGCATTACTTCTCGAAGCATGCCTCGGAGCTGAACTTGCCCGAGGCGGCAACGCTCGCGGGCATCCCGCAATCGCCTTCGTATCTAAACCCGGTCTATTATCCGGATGCATGCCAGAATCGCCGCAACTCGGTGCTCTCGCGCATGACCGCTTACGGCGCTATCACGGAAGAGCAGCAAAACGAGGCCATACAAACACCGCTTACGCTCGAGCTGACGGATGCGCAGGGCAATAACGGCATCTATCTCTATCCGTATTTCACGAGCTATGTACGCGACGTGCTCCTCGAGCAATACTCGACCGCCGAGATCTTCGCAGGAGGCTTGAAGATCTACACGACGCTCGACGTGGATATGCAGGATGCCGCCGAGGCGGCATGCGAAGAGCAATGCGACTCGATGGATGATGCCTACGAGTGCGCGCTTGTGGCAGTCGATCCCAACACCGGATTCATCAAAGCGCTCGTCGGCGGCAAGGACTTCGAGAAAGAGCAATTCAACATCGCCGTCCAGAAGGGCCGTCCCACCGGCTCGTCATTCAAGGCCTTCACGCTGACCGCCGCGATCTCCGCGGGCATCTCGCCGTCGACCAGGGTGAACTGCTCATCCCCCGCCACGATCACGGGCAAGCGCATCGAGAACTTCGCTAACATCAATTATGGCGTCCGTTCCATTGCGAGCATGACCGCCGTATCTTCGAACACGGGATTCGCACGCCTCCAGCAAGAGGTCGGCACGCAAAACGTCATCGAGATGGCACGCAGGCTGGGCGTCAAGGAAGCCGACCTGCCCGCCGTCACATCGCTCACCTTAGGCGTTGCCGACATCACCCCGCTCGAGATGGCTCAGGCCTACGGCACCTTGGCATCGGGCGGCATCTATCACAAGGCAGTGCCGATCGAGCGCATCGTCGACAAGCATGGCAATGAGATCTACAAGGCAGAGACCGAAGGCGAACGCGTCATCGACCAAAGCATCGCAGGCGCCGTGACGGATGTTTTGCAAGGCGTCTTCTACGGTGAGGGCACCGCTTCCGGTTATGCGCTTGCCGATGGCCGCCCGGTCGCAGGCAAGACCGGCACATCCGAGGACTTCCGCGACCACACGCTCATCGGCTATACGCCGCAACTCGTGTGCGCGACATGGATCGGCGACCGCTACAACGTCTACTCCTCCGAGTATGTCAACTGCAACTGGCTGTTCAAGGAATTCATGGACGAGGCCTTATGGGATTATCCCATCGAGTACTTCCCCGCCTATAACACTCCTTCGTATGGTCGTTCCGTCTCCTCCATCCTGATGGAAGGCGCAAAGGACGAGGACGAGGAAGACGAGGAGGAAGCTAAGAAGAAGGCCGAGGAAGAG
>JAUNJT010000164.1 GCA_030533105.1 Eggerthellaceae bacterium | reverse complement strand
TATTCCATCGGTTGCGGCGTGCATTCCTCACGCATCTCGCAACCATCGCAATCGCCCGCGATCTCGGGAGCGATGAGCTCCCATTCGATATCCTCGTATCCAAGCGCCCGATAAAACGGGCTGCTTACGCCACGCGACACCAATCGGATGCTTCCGAAACGCTCATGCACGTCATCCATCATCATGCGCCCGATGCCGAACCCGCGCCATGGCTTATAGAGCACGATAGGATTCACGTACGCTTGACTGGTCTTAGGATCGACCCATACCCTCACGAAGCCGATGGGCACATCGTCTTCATTCACCGCGACCGTCACGCCCTCGGTTGAAGGGATGGCATCCATGCCCTCCCATGCAGCATAGGCGTTCACGTAATCCATGTCCGCATCGCGAGCATTCCGAAGCGCTATGTTCATCTGACTCATCGATGATCTCCTCAAAGCTCGCTTAAGCTAAGATAGGCTCGCGCCGAACGCTCGTGCCTCGTCAAGCCCGGGTTTGCCGACTATGGCGCCCTTCTCGTACACGCCGTTTTGGATGATGATCTTCACGATTTCGGCATGGCAGTAATTCATGGCGATCTCGAAGCATCTTATCAAACCGTCCGCAGTCGAGGGGTCCTTATCCTCGAACGCCAAGAGCAAGGCGACCTTGTTGAAGTTGATCGGCTTGCCGCCGATTGCGCAGAACTGCCGATCCATGAAGGCCTTTATCTGGGCTGGATACGTGTAGAAGTACATGGGGAATGCGTACACGGTGAGCTCTGCCCAACACAGATCGTCATAGAAATCCTGCATGTCATCTTTCTGGATGCAATCCCCTTCATGCGTCATGCAGTATTCGCATGCCTTGCAGCCTGCGATTTGCGCACGGCCTGCATCGATGCGGTGCACCTCGTTCCCTGCCGATAAGGCACCTTCGATGAACGCATCGGCGAAGATGTCGGAATTGCCGCCCTTGCGCGGACTTCCCGTCACGACGAGGATCTTCATGATCGCCCCCCTCTCGCGCCTAGTCTTGGCGCAGCTCCTCTTTGCACCACGGAGCATATACGCGCCTGCCTGATGCATCGGTCAGATGGTATGAGCAGAACGGGATGGCGCGGCCGTCGGGAACGGTCACCATCATGGAGCACTCGCGAAGACGCTGCACATCCAAGGTGTACGCATCCATGTAATCCATGATGACGATGGAAAGCCCCGTGTTCACCGGCACGCCCTTCTTGACGAGAATGTCATAGAACACAGAGCCTTGCGGGCTGTCGGGATTATAGGCTTCGCAGTATTCCTCGTAGGTCAGGCGCTGCGTCGCTGGGAAGAATCCGCTTTCGTGCGTCGCCTCGGGGCTCTTCACCATGAAAACGCCCGTGTCGCACAAGGGATTCGAACAACCAAGCGGCCAAATATCCTTCGGTTCGAGAAGGCCTTTGGACTGCTCGGAAAGCTTGAAGATGACATCACCTGCGGTCATCATGTTCTTGCATTCGGTATCGAAGCGCCCCGAAGAGAATGCTGGCTGCAGCGCTAGGCCAGCGACCACATCTGAATTCTCAAGGCAATAGAACAGCATGTCGCCGAGCTGGTCGTCGTTCACGCCATCGAGGATGGTCATGCACAGGACAACCTGTACGCCCGCCTCGCGGCAACGATCTATGACTTTGAGCTTCGCTTTCAGGATGTCATGTCCGCATGTTGCCTCATATACATCGCCCGTAAGTCCATCGAACGATAGGAACAAGCCGGTAACACCCGCGCTTTTGAGCTGTTCGAGGTATCCGTCGCGTGCAGCGATGACCAGTCCGTTCGTATTGAGCTCGATGCCCCAGAAGCCCTTCTCACGACCCATGCGGATGATCTCGGGAAGATCTTTGCGACATGTGGGCTCACCACCCGTCAGCTGCACTGCGCCATCGGTTCCCACCGCTTTCGCGATGACATCGTACATATCGCTGATCTCTTGAATCGTCGGATCATGCTCCTCGTCGTCGGCGCTCATGAAACACACAGGGCAATGCAGGTTGCACTGCCAGGTTACCTCGATTTCGAGCAGCGTGCCGCGACGCTCATGGCGAGCGCACGTTCCGCACCCGAAGGGGCATGGTTTGGTCATAGGGAAGGTGTTGCATGGCGCGGTCTTGGGCATTGCACGGCTGGTCAGCCATTTGAAATGCTCGACATCGGGCCATATGCGCGTACGATAGGTTCCGTGCTCGGGGCACGAGCGCTCCATCCATACCTCACCGCCCTCGTCAGCAGATACCTCCGCCTTGAGCGAGC
>JAUNJT010000067.1:4305-7097 GCA_030533105.1 Eggerthellaceae bacterium | reverse complement strand
AGTGAATCGCACCTTAATGATGACAGCAATGAAGGCGACGACGTCAGTGATTCCCATGCTGAATCTAACCATTACAATGCTTCACACTTTGACGATGACGACTTCGATGATTCTGATGACGATGATTTCGACGATGACGACTTCGAGCACTTCGTCGACCGAACTGGTTTCTAATCCACACAGACGTCATGGGTGATGTCGCTCGCATAACCGAGATGCTTTCCAGCTCATGCGATTGGTGCCCGCGTGCATGCGGTGCCGACCGAGCGCATGGGAGAATAGGCGCATGCGGTGCCGACGATACGATCAAGGTCGCCAGAAGCGCATTGCACTACTGGGAGGAGCCGTGCCTGTCCGGCGAGGCGGGAAGCGGCACCATCTTCTTCTCCAACTGCCCGCTTCGGTGCGTCTACTGCCAGAATGCCGATATCGCCCAAGGGCATGCCGGCAAAGAGGTAAGCTTCGAGCGCCTCATTCAGATGATGTTCGAGCTTGAGCGTGCAGGTGCGCTCAACATCAACATGGTCACGCCAACGCATTACGCTCCGATAATCCGCGCTGCCGTAGATGAGGCGCGCAAGCAGGGTCTATCGCTTCCCATCGTGTGGAATACCTCCGGCTATGAGACCACAGAATCGATACGGGCGCTTTCGGGTTGCGTGGACATCTATCTGACCGATTTCAAGTACGCACGATCGAAAACGGCTGCCGATTACTCGAATGCGCCGGATTACCCTCAAGTGGCGCTTGCAGCGCTCGATGCCATGGTCGAGCAGACAGGAAGTCCCGTGTTTGAGACGGATGTGCACGAAGAATCCGTGATGCGCTCAGGAGTGATTGTCAGGCATCTGCTCTTGCCTGGGCACGTTGAGGAATCCGCTGAGGTCATCGCGCTCATCCATAACCGTTACGGCGATGCGGTCCGACTCTCGATCATGAATCAGTACACGCCGATCATCGCATCGGATTCTGAGGCAGCGAAGCGTTTCCCCGAGCTATCGGAACGTGTGCCAGATGAGGAGTACGAGGCCCTTCTCGCGTTCGCCGACGAGATCGGCGTGCAGGACTATTACTGGCAGGATGGTCCGGCGTCGCAAGAAAGCTTCATTCCAGCATTCGACTTAACGGGCGTTTAGCTGCGGCTTTCGCATCTATCGTTTCAGCTTGGTGGAGCAGCTCCGCCTGGTTTTCGGGCGCTTCGCGCGCAAGGTCGCATCCCTTGGTCGCAAACGGCGCGGGCTGCATCTCGGTCAAATTCTTCCAGAAGCGCATGGGCATGAACTGGCGGCGCAGGTCGGGGTTGTAACGCGACTCTATGGCGATGGTGTTATAGAACGTGCGCCAAGCATCCTGCGCCAACCGTTCCTCATCGGCGTATTCGAGTGTGCTTAGGGCGGTTTCGACTTTGACGAGGTACCAATCGCGGCCATCGTACACACCCGCGATGTGATGGTTCTCGTCGTATACGATGAATGCCTGCGTGTTGAAGCGCGCACTGAAGTAATCCATGAGCAGAGGCACGACCGATGCCTTGGGGTTGCATCGCGCGAACCAGACGCCGTTGCTCATATGCTCGAAGCGGATGAATTGCATCATGAGATGGCGTTCGTTGGCTACGCTGCGCTCGAGTTCGAGTAAGGGGGCGACGATGGGATGCGTGACATCAGCCAGCGCTCGGCGGCTCTTGCCGAACGGCTTCTCGCATGAGCCGGTGCGCCTTGTGCACGTGCTCCGTTTGGCGCACCAGGTGCACGCCCGTGACGTACCCGTATCCATGGCATAGCGGATGAAACGGTAGATCGTCGTTCCCGTATGCGGCTCATCGGAAAGGGAAGCGACCTTGATGGTGTTGAACGTTGCGTCGCCATGCCGCAGGCAGAGTTGCCTTTGCACGCGCAACGCATGGGCCACATCGGTGCGGATCGTGCGCTGCATCTGTCCGAGGCGCAGCTGCACATGATCGGCTGGCATGATATCCGTGGGGTCCTCATGCCGCGCGTACGCTTCGAACACGGCGGAAAGCAAGCCCTCGAGCGTGCCGTCGTGTGCGTAGGCGACCTCGAAGAAGGGGCCTTCCACATATGTTGCGGCGTTTGTGCTCATATCGCTATAGCGTTCACCCCGCTTGTAAGCTCATGCCCCTGAAGGTCGAACAAACTCATCTGGCCTTCGCAGTTCTGCTTGGCGCGGATGCCGTGGCGACCTGCATTGATGGGTGCGGCGAGCGCGCCATGCAGATCCTCGCGCGTGAATCGCATGCCCTTGCCGCAGTAACGGCCACCTGCTGTGATGAAATACCGTGCCCGCTTGTAGGCGATACCGAGCTTGCGCAGTTCGTCCTCGCCAAGAGCGCGGGCCTTGCGGGCGCGGATGATCTTGCGCGCTCCCACGGCTCCGATGCCGGGTACGCGAAGCAACATAGCGAGTGGTGCGGTGTTGACTTCGATGGGGAACACTTCGAGGTGGTTGAGGGCCCACGTGACTTTCGGGTCGACATCGGTTTCTAAGAACGGATGGTTCGCATCGATGATCTCTGCGACATCGAAACCGTAGAAGCGCAGTAGCCAATCAGCTTGGTAGAGGCGATGCTCGCGATTGAGCTGCACGGCGCCATCCTGCGGCAGGCGAGGGTCGGTCGTGACGGGCAGGTATGCCGAGAAGAAGACGCGCTTGAGCGACATGGTCTTATACAGCGCCGCGGAAAGCGTCAGGATCTCGAAATCGGATTCGGGCGTCGCGCCGATGATCATCTGCGTGGACTGGCCGGCAGGGGAGAACGGGCGGCTTTTCTT
>JAUNJT010000067.1:0-4205 GCA_030533105.1 Eggerthellaceae bacterium | reverse complement strand
CCGCGGAAGCGGTATTCCTCGCGCAGGATGCGCAAGGTGCGCTCCATGAGCTCGGATGTGTAATCGGGGCTTTTGATGACGCCGGAGCTTAAGAACAGCCCTTCGATGAAGTTGCGGCGATAGAATGCTATGGTCAGGTCCGCGAGTTCGCGCGGATCGAATGCCGCGCGCGCAACATCGTTGGATTTTCGGTTGACGCAGTAGGCGCAATCGCAGATGCACACGTTGGTCATGAGCACTTTAAGCAGTGTGATGCAGCGTCCGTCGGCCGAGAAGCTGTGGCAGCATCCGGCAGGGGAGGCATTGCCGAGAGATCCGCGCTTCGCACGTCGCTTGATGCCCGATGAGGTGCAGGCGACATCGTATTTCGCGGCATCGGCGAGTATCTCGAGTTTGCGCATGGTTTCCATAAAGCGTACATCCGTTCTATCGAATATCTGTTCGTATTGTAGGAGCGCCATACTTCGTTGTCAATCGAACAAACTATGGAGATTTGCGCGGAGTACGCGGTGCGGGAATGAGGAAAAAGCCGAACATACGGTATGGAAAAACGCCGAAACAATGGTATATACTGTAAGCGCTGTGAGCGTTTCTGCGACCGCTAGAACCTGATAACAGCCATCGGAATGGTTCTATCGATAAACCTGTGAATATACGCAGTCGCACGCAGCGTGTTTCATTGGAGCGCTAGAGGAAAAAGGAAGGATGGTTGGCCACATATGTACAACCGTGAAGATCTCCTGAACATCAGGAAGTCATTTCGCCTGGTAGGCGCAGAGGGCATGTCCATCGAGATCCTCGAGGGCCATGCCGCCGAGTTCTCCGAGAAGTTCGGCGTGGCGCTGGCCTGGGAGACCGATCAGATCGATAACGGCGGCGGCGCAATGCAGGACTGCCTGGTTCTGTTCAATCCCGATCATAAGGACGACTATTACAAGATCGTCGTCGACTTCGAAATGCCGAGCATGCTGGCAGCTTTGAGCGCCTCCATCACCGGTGAAAGCGCCAATGGCATCAACCGTGCAGGCGCTGTCGCTCTGATGCAGGGCGGCAAGATGGCCCTTGCGAACCTTGCCGGCGGTGCCACCGAGACGGGCGCCCCCGAGGATTGCGCAGCCGAGAAGGATTATTACGCAGCCATGTACGATATCGTCAACGCCCTCATCGGCGCAGGCGAGATTTAAGATCAAGCTCACATTCTAAAATCGGGCCCGGTTTTAGCTTGAGTGATCAGCATCCAAGTGGTGCGCGGTTTCCGTGCACCACTTTTTTATGTTTCGGGACGGTATGTCGCCCATCTTCGGTGGGGGCGCATTCGTGGCAAAACCATTCCTAATCACGAATAATATAGAATAATTCCATTTTGGAATAGTAATCCAATAATCGAAATGTCGAATCGTTAAGCCCAACGTGTGTCGCTGATATAATGAAGGTGCTGTTAATGCCCGATTCACAGGTTTATCGGAGAAGAAGGAAAAGGAGGAAAGTATGAAGGAGGAATGGAAGTGGGGGTCCGATAACGATTATTGGGTCAGGACGTGTGCCTGGTCCGCGCCTGGTTGCCACCCAGTTAGCTGCGGTTTGTACCTGCACGTGGTTGACAACAAGCTAGTCGGCGTCGAAGGCGATCCCGAGCACCCTGTATCACAGGGTCGTCTCTGCGTTCGCTGCCTTACGCTCCCCGAGTATCTTAATCACCCGCAACGCATCACCCATCCGCTCGTTCGCGTAGGCGAGCGCGGCGAGAACAAGTGGGCGCCGATCGAGTGGGAAGAGGCCTTCGATATGGTCGCTCAGAAGGCCACGGAGATCCAGGCCAAGTACGGCATGGATACCGTCGCCGTCATTCAGGGCACGGGCCGCGAGGCTGCCCTGTATGCTCCTCCGACGGGCTTCGCCGTGTTCCGCTCCGCCACGAACCTCATGGGCCTTTCCGGCCAGGCATGCTACGGCCCGCGTTGCGCCGTCGCCGAGTTCGTGTTCGGTACCGGTTATCCGGAACTTGACTTCGCCGCATATTATCCCGATCGCTATGATCATCCCGGCTATGAGATTCCGAAGTACATCATCAGCTGGGGCAAGATGCCGCTGACCTCTAACCCCGACGGTTTCTTCGGCCACTCGCTCATCGATTTGATGAAGCGCGGCACGAAGATCATCTGCGTCGACCCGCGCATCACGTGGCTCGGCGCCCATGCCGATATCGTGTTGCAGCTGCGTCCCGGCACTGACGCCGCTCTGGCCCTCTCGATGCTCGACGTCATCATCTCCGAGGACCTGTATGACCAGGAGTTCGTTGAGAATTGGTGCTACGGCTTCGAGCAGTTCGCAGAGCGCTGCCATGAGTATCCGCCGTCACGCGCTTCCGAGATCACCTGGGTTCCCGAGGAGCTCATCATCGAGGCTGCCCGCAAGTTCGCGACATCCAAGCCGTCCTCCATTCTGTGGGGCCTCACGTTCGACGCCATCTCCACTGGCGGTCAGGCCGGCCATGCCGTGCTCGCCATGCTCGCCATCTGCGGTTACGTTGACGTTCCCGGCGGCGTTACCGTCGGCCAGCCGTCCACGTTCCTGGGCAAGTGGCGCGTCGATACGCGTTCGAACCTGCAGCCTGGCCAGTTCGAGAACCGCCTGGGCGCCAAGCAGTTCCCGGCCTTCGCGGCCGCTCAGTGGGTCTGCCAGCCTGACGTCGTCCTCGAGAGCATCGAGAACGATGATCCGCAGATCATCCGCATGCTCTATCTGCAGAGCTCCAACATCATCTCCGCATCGAACAACGTCCAGCCTCAGCGTTGGTACAAGGCGTTGCAGAAGATGGAATTCACGGTTGTCACCGACCTGTTCATGACCCCGTCGGCCGTTGCCCTGGGCGATCTGTTCCTGCCCATCGCGACCTTCCCCGAGCATGATGGCGTCGCGCTGCCGCACTTCGGCCGCAACCCGCACTTCATCGGTGCTATGAACAAGGCCATCGACAATCCGGGCGTCCACTCCGACATCGAGATGTGCATCAACATCGGCAAGCGCACGAATCCCGAGGCTTGGGACTACAAGGATGCTGCCGACTTCTTCGACAAGCAAATCCGCGCTTCCTATGACTTCGGCTTCGATGATCTCCGCCGCATGGGCGTGTATCAGGCCGAGTACAACTACAGGAAGTACGCGAAGGGCCTGCTCCGCGGTGACGGCAAGCCCGGCTTCAACACGCCATCCGGCCGTGTCGAGCTGTTCTCGCTCATGTACACGATGTGGGGCGAGGATCCGCTGCCGTACTACGATGAGCCGCACTACAGCCCGGTCCGCAATCCCGACCTGGCCGAGGAGTATCCGCTCATCCTCACCACCGGCGGTCGCAAGTACACGTCGTTCCACTCCGAGCATCGTATGATCGCCACCCTGCGCGAGATCGATCCGTGGGCCAAGATCACCATCAATCCCAAGGATGCCGAGAAGTACGGCATCGCCGATGGCGACTGGGTCACCATCGAGAACTGGCTCGGCAAGTGCCAGATGAAGTGCTGGGTCACGCCGTCCATCCTCGAGGGCGTCGTCCACTGCGAGCATGGTTGGTGGTATCCGGAGCAGGAGGGCGCAGAGCCGAACCTGTACGGTGTCTGGAAGTCCAACATCAACATGCTGCTTCCGCACTTCTGCACGAACAAGCTGGGCTTCGGCTCCATCCATAAGTGCATGATGTGCAAGATCTACAAGGCCCAAGGGCTCGACGGCTAGAGGAACAGCGAAGGAGGAGAGAACATGAGCAAGAAAGCATTGCTTATCAATTACGAGTATTGCACTGGCTGCCATAGCTGCGAAATCGCATGCCGCAACGAGCTCGGTCTAGGCTTAGGCGAGTGGGGCATCAAGCTTGAGCAGATCGGTCCTTTCCAGATTGATGAGCGTACGTGGAACTTCGACTACGCTCCCATCCTGACCACGCTCTGCAACTTCTGCGAGGATCGCGTCGCCGCTGGCAAGAAGCCGGCATGCGTGCATCACTGCCTGGCATTCTGCATGGAATACGGCACGATCGAGGAGCTGGCCAAGAAGGCTGAGGAAGCCGAGGGCAAGACCTACATCATCACGAAGTAAGTACTTTGGTGTTGACCGTGCGGGGAGGATTTGCTCCCTGCACGGCGATACTGCCGTACGTTCGAGATAAGGGGAGTGGGCATGTGTGGTATCATGTCCACTCCTTCTTGCAA
>JAUNJT010000163.1 GCA_030533105.1 Eggerthellaceae bacterium | reverse complement strand
CTGTTCGTGCCACTCAACCGGACGGCATCGAAATCGTGCGGTTGCCTTGCATCGCGCTGATGGGCGGACGTCTTCCGATTCCTGCGCATGGCACCTCGTTCCAGGCACTCTTGGACACCGTTGCCAATATGCATCCCGATCGCGTCGTTGTGAATACGCGCTTCTACGGTCTTTCGCTCGATGGTGCATCGTTTGCGGCAAAGATGGGGCTTCCCCTGGTGGTTATCGAACATGGGTCGGCGTATCTGACGTTGGGCAATGCTTTTGCAGACAAAGCGATACGGACCTATGAGCACCAGGTGACGGAGCGCATTTTGGCTTTCGAGCCAACATTTGCAGGCGTCTCGCAGGCAGCAAATACCTGGCTGGAGAATTTCGGCATCCAAGCCGCAGGCGTCGTTCCCAACGCACTTGATGCAGACAGTTACCGTGCCGATGCGTCATCGCGCGATTTCAGAGCCGAACTGCGCATCGGTCTGAACGACACCCTTGTCGCCGTCGTTGGGCGCATGGTTCCCGAGAAAGGCATCCAAGCTGTCATCGACGCCGCGCAGTTCACGCCCGAAAACATCGTATTCGCGCTTGCTGGCGATGGGCCCCTGCTCGAAACGGCCCAATCTGCGCAGGGGCGCATTTGCGCGCTCGGTCGTCTGGCGCCAACCGACGTGGCGGCGCTCTTGCGCGATAGCGATGCGTACCTTCTGCCCTCGCGCTCGGAGGGTTTTTCCACAACGCTTTTGGAAGCATGCGCAATGGAGGCGTTCCCCATCGCAACCGATATCGGTGGCGTAGCCGAATTGGGCATCGGAACGCGCGGAGGCATCGTTATACCGGATGCGTCGACGGTATCCATCGCCGCGGCAGTACAGGCAACAGCCGACTTGAAGGACGAGGCGGAAGCGCAAGCCCATACGCTGGGACGTTTCGTTGTCGAGCACTGCACTTGGAACGCGTCTGCTTGTGCATTGGATGAGATCTTCGCGAAAAGCGCTTCCGCATGCGAGGATGCTCGGATGGCCGCTGATGGCGCATCGGCACGCGGCCGCCATGCAAAGCTTACCCCTGGCGAAGCCACCATCGTAGCTGCGGCGGCCGAAGCGTCGGCTGCTGGCGATGAGGGCACGTTCGAGACCGACGAGAAGCTGCAGAAGCTGCATAGCATCCTGCTCATGATGATGAAGGACTTCGCAGACCTGTGCGCTCGGCATGACCTTGCATGGATTGTAAGTTACGGCTCGGCAATCGGCGCGCTGCGCCATAAAGGCTTTATTCCGTGGGACGATGATATCGATATCTGCATGCCGCGTACCGACCTCGAACGTCTGGGCGATATCGTTGCCGCCGAAGCAGCTGACAAGTACCTGATTGTCGATGCGCGCACATACGCTGGCTATCCACTTGCCACAACGCGATTCGTGCTGCGAGGTACCGAATTCCGCGATAGCGCACTTGCCGGAATGGACTTCCCCTCCGGAATCTTCTTGGATCTGTTTCCGCTGGACAATCTAGCTGATGACGAGAATGCGTTCAAGCGCCAGGTGTATGGCGCATGGCTGTTGAACAAGTTGGCTTTGGCCAAGCAATTCGAGAATCCCACGATTGCCCGTGCTGGTGCGACAGGCGCCGCGATGCGGGCTGCCGCCACCTTCGCCCGTCGGGCCCTCAATCTTCCGGGTCTGCGCGAGATCGACCCCAATCAAGCAGCTGAGCAACTTTCGATGAAATATGCCGGTATCGAGACGCGTCGCGTTGGATTCCCTTGCGATACGTTCCCAGACGGATGTCTCTACGACGTCGATGATCTGTATCCCGTACGTTGGGTGCCCTTCGAAGACATGGAAGTGCCCATTGCGGCGCAGGCCGAGAAGCTGCTCGACGAATACTACGGCGATTGGATGACGCCACCGCCCGGCAATGCGCGTAGGGCCCATTACCCCGACATCCTCGATTTCGGGCCGTATGCATGATGAGTAAAATGGACGTGCCAATCTATTCATAAGAGCTGCTCGCGTTTGATGCGGATAGCAATTCTTATCTCTTTGAAAGTTACTCATGCTTGAATGTGTGTCCAGCTCCTGCTAGGGTAAGTGCGCAACATGTCCATTAGGAGAATAGGATTTATGCTCAGTTTTGAGGAATTCAGCGTGCTCGCATCGATTGCGCAGCGCGGCGCAGCAACAGGGAAAGCGCATGCCGACGAGGCGGCCCTGTCGGCGTGCGCTGTAGCTGCCGTACTGGATTCTCTGCGCGAACAGACTGAGCATCTGGATTATGTGCTGTATCAT
>JAUNJT010000162.1:235-2293 GCA_030533105.1 Eggerthellaceae bacterium | reverse complement strand
CCGCAACCATTCCGCATGAAACGGCACGGCAGGGTTACGTCTGAGCCCGATCAACCACTGTGAGCCTCCCGGCTACGACAGCGGCCGAACGTCGTCCACCATGAACCCACTGACGTCGCACCGCTGTGCCAGGACGTCGAAACGCAGTACCCAAACCTTCTGATTCCTGTCGCCCATGCGCTTCTGCTGATTGCCGGCGACGAACAGGTCGGAGTGCTGGAGCTGCTTTCGGAACTCCCGGTAAGCCAGCACTTCCCCTGTGATCGCATAGTCTTTCCGGTACTTGGTGTAGTCGTCATAGACCTTGGCGAGACGGATGAACATCAGCTTCCCATCGTCGCTGATCACATAATCGTTCCTTGCGTCGAGTTCCATGCGACTCATTATTTCAAATGTCTCATCCACGACGCTCTGGTTGTGGGTGCCGCCATCCAGCAGGAAATCCATTGCCGACGACTCGAGAGACCGCGCGCAGATCTCCATCGGGATGTGGAACACCGCGTTCCATGACGTGCCGAGTGCCAGGCACAGCGCTTCGAGGAGCCGGAGTCCGCAATACGCGCTGCGCAGGTTTGTGCGCACGCGCTCCGGCAGGCTGCTGTCGAAAAGCGAAGCGGCGTCCCGATGCCATTGCACCACTGTGTCCGGATCGGTGGCCAGCGCCGTTGCGAGCAGCGAGCGCCCGAGGTCCCCCAGAGCCGCGCTGTTCTCCGAGACCCTGTCGAACGCCGCGCGATAGTCGTCATTCTTCAGGTCCTTCTTCGAGAACAGCAGCTCCACGGAGCGCTCGCGGATGGCGGCTTCCTCCGCGGATTCCTCGCCCGCAACGACCATCGGGGCGAGCAAATCAAAATTCTGCATCTGAAGATTCATTCGGCCGCGGCTGCCTCCATGCCCATCGTAGGTGTCACGGAAATGGTTGTACAAGGCGTCAAGGGTGGCATGGTTCATCTTGGAGGGCTTGAATTCATCCAGGAACATTGGCGGGAGATTGGATGAATTGCTCATGCGCATCAGGACGAACTTTGTCAACTGCGACGCCGCGCTGACTCTGGCGACAGAGAAGATGGGCAACAGCACCCGCTCCATCGTTGTGGACTTTCCGCTCCCGGCTTCACCGATCAGAAAGAGCAGCGGGTACTTGAGCTTCTTCATACGCAGGTGCTCTTTAATGAAGCAGCCGGAGGCCCAGGCGAGGATGGGCACAGTTTTAGCCGGTTCGTTATAGGAGAGGATGACTTTGCCGATGTCCATCAGCTGAGATGTGGTGATGGGATCGGCGTCCAGGACGCTGGTGACTATCTCGTACCAGTTGTCCAACTGGACGATATCCTCGACGATTTCGCCGTTCTTATCAACGGCCATAGATCCGGATACGAAGATCAGGGAACCGCCATGAAGATGGATCCCTGCAGCCTTGACGCCATGTTTGTGTTTCCAGTCCAGATTGGCCAGAAAGACTTTGAACTGTTCCAGGTCGGAGTCACCACCGAAATAACCGAACTCGATGCCAGTCTTGTTCAGCATATTCTTAAACTTCTGGCTCGAGGTAAAATCGGTAGAGAGCATCGTGCGCCGGAACGTCCCGCTATCGGTCACAAGGTCGGCAGTCAACTGGGTTTCATCCTCTGACACAACCATCTCCAGGGGTTCCACCAGAAAATTGGTAAGAGGATACATCTTTTCGCCATTCGAGCGGAAATAACGCCCGGCATACTCAAAGATCACTGAATCAGCGGAGGGGGAGTAAACATCCCCCTGGAGTTCAATCGCCTTGGAGACGGTCTCCTGACCGTAGGTGGTACCGTCGCTGCGATGACGCTCGTCCCATTTTTCACGGAAGAGCTTAGACTGCCTGAACAACCTGTCCATCTGCTCAGCATCTTTTCCTGTCCAAAAGGCGAGTTTCATGCAGAGCGCCATATCCGCTTCGGACTGCGAGCCATATCGGCCTTCCCAGTTTCCGTCATAGAGATCGGCAAAAAGGCTTTTATCATCAGCAGTCCGGGCTTTTTCCAGGACTTCTTTGGCCAGCTGTCCGTGGGCGTACAGGCTGGA
>JAUNJT010000162.1:0-225 GCA_030533105.1 Eggerthellaceae bacterium | reverse complement strand
CGGTAAGCGGTTCCGTCCTGCGCGTTTTCTTCCTGGACTTGCCGCCACCAGTCTTCTTTGGCTTCTCGGGATTCTTCAGATATGTGCTGCGAATCCATTCGAGAGTGCCGTTGTCATCAGCGATCATATCCGTGGAGCCCTCGATCTGCCAGCCGGTCACGGTGAAATATCGCTCCTTACTGTACATCTCTATGCCGACCTCTGTTCTCCTGCACTCGTCGCCCG
>JAUNJT010000019.1 GCA_030533105.1 Eggerthellaceae bacterium | reverse complement strand
AAGATAAATAATCGACATGATTCCTTTTGCCGATGGCGAAATATGTGCTATCATATCTGCCGCTGTTTGGAAAAGCAGCTTTTTGACAGTCGGGTTGTGGCTCAGTTTGGTAGAGCGCTGCGTTCGGGACGCAGAGGTCGCAAGTTCAAATCTTGTCAACCCGACCATGAACTTTCGAAACCGCTTTCTGGCGGTTTCTTTTTTTGACAGCGTTGTGGACATGCACTCCAACACCCCCCCCCCACGTCCTCCTGCGAATCACGAAGCCATGCGCGTATAATGGCATCAGGCACGAAACGCAAGGAGGACTCATGGACATAAGCATCATCGTCGCGTTCGACAATAGCGCACCGCTCATGGAAAACTTCATCGACCAGATCATGCCCTTCGTAGAGGGTCGTGATGACCGCGAGTTGGTGTTGGTAAGCGATGGCTGCCGAAACTTAGAAACGATGGAGTTTTCGCGAGCATGCGCTGATAAATGGGCCAACGTGATGCTCGTCGAGCTGCCCAAGAAGGGCGGTTATTCCAAGGCGAACAACGCAGGCGTTGCAGCATCATCAGGAGATTACCTTCTGTTCGCGAACACGGACATATTCCCCGAACCGGATGCAGTGGATCTGTTGCGTGCCAAGTTCGATGGCAATCCCAAGCTCGGCGCAGCGCAAGGCTGCCTCGCGTATCCGCAGAACGGCAAGGTCATGTGCTGTGGGCACACCTTCAACGATTACATGAACCATCACATCTACCAAGGTCGCCCCGTGAGCGATGCCGTCGTGCAGATCGCCGGTCCACGCCAGGCGCTGAACTCCGCTTTCCTCATGATGCCGCGAGCGGTGTATGAGGAGATGGGTGGCATGGATGAGTTCTTCTTCAACGCCTACGACGGCATGGACCTCACCATGCGCACGGGCTGGGCAGGTTATGAGCTCATGTATTATCCGGATGTTTTAGCATGGCACTCTACTGGCGGAAGCCGCGATTACATCCGCCATAACAACGAATATCAAAGCAAATACTATTACGCCCATAACGGCACGAAGATCCGCTCCGATGTAGTGGATTATCTTAGACCGCAAATCGAGGCGATAGAGCTTGCACCGGCTTACTTCGCCATCGATTGCACGTTCTGCATGACTTGGAGGGACATGGCCGCAGATCTCGGGATCCAGGTTGATGGAGTTTTCGAAATCGAAGAGCGAGACTCGTCGCACGTAGATTTGTATCGCAATGTGCCACCCGCCATTAAGGCATGCGAGAAACCGCTGTTGTTCGTGACGAACAACTATAACGATGTGACTGCGAATAAACGCTGGTTCAAGCAGCGCGGATGCCCAGACGATCTGTTCATCGATTTCTTCGGCAACGCGTTCACGGCTGCGCAGTTGGGACTCGCGTAGGAATCGCTGCGACCTACACGACTGCCTAGGCGTATACTGCGGCATGCAAGTTGTTAAATGTGATTCAGGGAATGCATGATGGCGATCGATCACCTGCACGATAACGTACAAGCACCTTCTGCCGAAGGTTTTTCGACCTATACCACGGACGAGGTGCAAAACCATTATGCCCGCGTTGCACTCGACGTGTTAGAACAGCTTGACGAAGAGGCGATTTGCGGATGCGAGTCATGCGATGATGCGCCTTCGCGCACAAGCGAAGCCAAAGAATTATATACACGCGAGATCATGGAAAACCTCCCCGAAGGAGCGCTTGCGGCGAGTCGTGGTTGCGGCGACCCAGTTGCGAAAGCCGAACTTGCGCCTGGAGAAGTGGTCGTCGACCTCGGTAGCGGCGGAGGCATCGACGCACTCATCGCTGCCCGTTTCGTCGGCGAGACAGGTTATGTGTACGGCATCGACATGACGTACGAGATGATCGAACTCGCTGCTCGCAATGCAGCAGACGCGAAGGTCGCCAATGTGGAGTTCGTGCAAGGAACGATCGAAGAGATCCCCCTTCCCGATGCAAGCGTCGACGTCGTCCTCTCCAACTGCGTCATCAATTTCTCTGATGACAAACCACGCGTCATGCGCGAGGCGTGCCGTATCCTGAAACCCGGCGGACGCTTCGTCGTAAGCGATATCGTCAGCTACGCCCCCATCGCTAAGGACGCATTCGAACCTTTATGCCGCATCGTCGGATGCACGAAAGGCATGCAATCCGCTGAAAGCTATCGCATAGCACTTGAGGACGCCGGCTTCGTCGGTATCGTGCTCGAGCCGAAAACCACTTACACGCTTGAGGTCCTCGAGCAGAAGGCGCGCGCAAAGGATCGTATGCATTTCTTCGAAAGCATTGCGGATGACCCCGCTATCGAGGGTGCAAGCGGCAGTGTCATCATCTATGCCTACAAGCCAAAAAACTAGCATTTCGAAACCGCTGCAGCTATAAAACAATGGGCGCCTCAAACGAGGCGCCCATCAAATACCGTTGTATGGATATCCTTTTACTCCCAGCGCACATTCACCGTGCAGTTCTCCAAATCGGTACCAGTCAGAAGCGCCTTCACATGCGCCTCGATTACTTTCTCGGCATGCTCGCGTGCGCTCGTAAGCAAGCCATCCGCCTTCGCCTGCTCCACATGCGAATCAACCTCCGCCTTTAAAAGCTCTGCCACATCATCGGGCTTAATCTGGTTGAATGGGTTGAAGGTCTCATCGAGCGTCTCATACGAATTCGGGTCGGTATACGCATCGAGAATCTCGACATCAGGCAGGGTTACCGTCAGGATGCGCGTTATATCGTTCAGCTCCACCTTGGCTTGGCTGATATCGCGGATGCCCGCTTTCACGACACCGTCATACGAAATCACGAAATACTTCCCCGTGAAGGGAATGCGGATGTCGCCGATGAGCTTCTTGTTCTCCTGCTCGTATTTACCCATGTCGGAGAACTCGTATTGCTGCGTCGTCAGCTCGGCTATATCATCGAACGAATTCTTGATGACGGTCACATTGATCTTCGTATCGCCATCTTCGAAGACCTGGAGATTGTTGATCGAGTAGATGCCGAAAAGCGCAACGACTGCGCCCAAAAGAAATGGGACGAGGATCTTCAGGAACGTCTTCATGAGAAGGCCCCCTTTCTCTTCCATCACTATATGTGAGGCCGCATGCGATTGCGTATGCGAGCAATCGCGCAAGCCGTTATTACCACATCTGAGGGCGAATTACCATAACAATCTTTTCGCATGCACCATATCTTGTGGTCGCACAAGCGGAATCCGCGAAAAATACGCATTATGCGGGCATGACTTGAACCAAAAACGATTCGATAACGCACGCTTATCGAGCGCTATCGCCGAAGAACAACTCGTACCAACGGATGAACAGGTAGATGACCCACACGTGACGCCAGATGCGCGTCTTACGGCGGCCGAACCAAATCGGATGGCTCACACGAGGCTTCTGACCCAAAAACGCATCGAGCAAGGCGCCGATTTCATCGACGTTGAAGAACTCGCGCGCCACATCGCTCTCGAATGCGCGGCGGATCTCTTCTGCCACCTTCGGGTCGGCGAGCCATTTGCGAGCAGGTACCGGGAAACCGAGCTTCTTGCGATACGCCACTTCTTGCGGAAGCACGCGCGATGCCGCAGCACGCAAGGCGAGCTTGTTCCCGCCATCCTCCCCTACCTTGTACTTGCTCGGCATGCGACGGGCGATATCGAAGATGCGAAGGTCGCAGTACGGCATGCGGATATCGAGGCCGGTTCCACGTACGATCTTGGTCGAGTTGAACAAGATGCTCGCTTCGAAATAGCTGCGCAGATCGGTGTAGAGCATCCATGCGACCGTGTCGTATGCGCGCCCGCCTGCACCGCGCTCGCGCATGAAATCGCCCGCTTTGCGGTTCGCGTACCAATTCTTCAGGAAGCGCTTCTGCTCGAAGTCGGCCATGATGTAGGTCGCCCCGAAGTACACCGAGGAATTCTTGTTGTAGCGTTTGGCGTTGCGATAGATGCTATAGCCGCCGAAGAACTCATCCGCGCCCTCACCCGACAGGCACAGCTTCGATTCCGAAGCGATGCGCTTGCAGGCGCAGAACAGCGCAAGGCCTGCAACATCGGCGGAAGGCTGCTCATAGGCAAGCAGGAAATCGTCTATCGACCCGAAGAACTCCTCGGGCGTCACCGTGATGCCCTCGAACTCGCGGCCCAGCGACTCGGCGGTCTTACGCGCATCGTCCTCCTCGCTTGCCGCAGGGTCATCGTATGAAACGCAATACGCCTTCTTCGCCTGGCTCTTCGCCAAGATGAATGACGAATCGACACCGCTCGAAAGGAATCCGTCATACTCCTCGCCTTCATCGACGAGGGTTGCAAGGCTCGCATCGAACGCCGCATCGAGTTCGTCCGCCCACTCCTCCAGGCTTTTCGACTCATCGGGCTCGAACGTCAGCTCCCAATAGCGACCGAGCTTCAGACCGTTCGAACCGAAGGTCAAGTACCCGCCCGGCTCGAGTTTGTACACACCCTTGAACAGGGTCTCCTCACCGGGAACGTAGTTGAAGCCCAAATAGAACTGTATGAGTTCGCGATTGAGCTCGCGGCGGAATCCCGGCTGATCGAACAGGTCTTTTATCTGCGTGGCTACGAGCAGGCGACCATCGATGGTCTTGTAGTAGAACAATAGCTCGGCGCCTAAGGGATCGCGCGTGCAGAAGGTCTCGTAGGTTTCGGGGTTGTACAGCACGATGGCGAATTGCCCGTTGAGATGGTTGCCTAACGAAGTCCCCCATGCATCCCATGCAGCGACGACCAATCGCTCCTCGCGCTCGCGCCGCGATAGGCCATCGATAGATACACCTAGCTCTTCGGCAAGTTCCCTATGATTATGGATCAGCCCTTCGTAGGCTTTCAGCTCAACCATTCGCACACCCTTCATGTCGCATGCATTTTGCATTGAGGCGTTCATTTTCCAAGGGGTAAATATAGCACGGCGCGGACGCGGTGCGGAGAAGTTCACCAGACTTACCGAAACGTCCTATCTTGGGTTAGAGGCTTTTCAACTCGAATGCGCCATCCTGATAGACCGCATAGCCATGAATGCCGTCTTTCGGCAGGCTCACACTCCCTGGATTCACGAAGAGCCGCCCGTCTTTCACTTCGCTAACCTGGACATGCGTGTGCCCCGAAACGAAGCAGGCACCTTTAGACATCGGCGGGAGATGACCGGAATCGAAGAGGTGACCATGCGTGCAGAATAACTCGCGTTCTCCATCGAGCACCAACGCATAATCGGCCATGCACGGAAAGTCGAGCATCACCTGGTCGACTTCGGCCTCGCAATTGCCGCGCACCGCGATGATGCGGTCGGCATACTCGTTGAGCATGCGCGCGACCTCGCGCGGGTCATGCCCTTCAGGTAGCGGATTGCGGGGACCGTGATACAGAAGATCGCCGAGCAGGATGATCTTATCGGGGGCTTCGCTCTCAATACGCTCTATCAATCGCGTGCACCATAACGCCGAGCCATGGATGTCGGAAGCTATAAGGAACTTCATGGGTATCTCTCTCCTTCCGCGCAATCACATAAGACCACACGTCAGAACCTTTTCATCGCGTGCAATCGTACCACGTGGACGCATTACTTGCTCTATACTGTCGGTATGCACGTGAAAGAATCCGTGCGTTTATACGCATTGCCGCAAAAGGAGTGGAGCATGCTCATCGACGAGAAAGCCCGCGAAACGTTCGCGAAACTGGAATTGGAATTCTCACCTGTCGCTTTGAAGTACTATTACGCCCCTCCGAAGGGCATCGAGAGATTCGAGGGCACGGGAGCGTTTTGCGAGCTGGTGCATGCAGCATCACTCGGAGATAGCGCATTCTATATCGACAAGGACAATGAGACATGCTTCGGCAAGGTTGCACTTGGAATGGTGCCCGATAACGGCCTCGCCGCGAGCGGACTGATCGGCCCCGATATCGACATGTACGCCACGCAGGCGCCGAATGCACGTTTGCATGATCTTTTGCCCACGCTAACGCTCGGTGCGCACAACGTCGTCGTCATGGCACCCATCGAAGCATGCGACTTCGATCCGGACATCCTCATCATCGTCGCCCCCACCGAGAAGGCCGAGATCGTCCTGCGTGCGACGAGCTGGGTGTCAGGCGATCCGTGGGAATCGAAGTCGACGCCTGTTATGAGCTGCGGCTGGATGTATGCATACCCTTATGTGACAGGCAAGGTGAATTTCTGCATCACCGGCATGCATCACGGATTGAAGCGCCGCAACCTGTACCCGGCAGGCATGCATCTTATCGCCATCCCGTTCGCAAAGCTGCCCGAAGCCATTTACTCGCTGGAGAATATGAATTGGACGCCGCTCTACTTCCGCCAGGATACGGAGGAAGGTCGTAAGGAATTGGCTGCCGCCCAAGCGCGATGGGCCGAGGCAGGCACGAGGATCGGTGGCTAGCACGAAACCGACTTGCTAAAGCATTTCGTTTATACTGAATCGTGAGCACGAAACCGAAACCGCATCAGTTTGAGCAAAGGAGCATACGATGACCGATGTCGCAATCACCCCCATTAGTTTCCCTTCCAATGATGCTACAAGCACCTGCCGCGGCATGATATGGCGCGATGCTGAATCCGAGAGCGCGCCGCGGGGCATTATCCAAATCGTGCACGGCATGGCTGAGCACATCACCCGCTACGATGACATCGCACGGTTCTTCGTCGATCATGGCTTCGTGGTCTGCGGCATCGACCACATCGGTCACGGGGATACCGCGCCGAGCAAGAAGGAATGGGGCGTCATGCCCATCAAGGGCGGCTCCCAGATCCTCGTCGACGACGCCCATTCCCTCCGTAAGATGATGGAGAAAACCTACGGCAAGAGCTTGCCGTACTTCATGTACGGTCATAGCATGGGCAGCTTCGTGGTGCGCCTCTACATCAGTCAACACGGAAGGGGCCTTACAGGCGCGATCCTGTCCGGCACGGGGCACAATCCCGTCGGCGTTTGCAAAGCCGGTCTCACGCTCGCCCGCCGCATCGCAAAGAACAAAGGTATTCGCTATCAGAGCAAGACCCTGCACAAGCTGGCAGACGGAGCCTATTCGGGCGCAATCAAAGATGCACGCACCAAATTCGATTGGCTCAGCCACGATGAGGCGGTCGTCGACACCTACATCGCTGATGAGGCAAGCGGATTCCCCTTCAAAGCTGGCGGGTATGCGACCTTGATGGAGCTTTGCGAGCGCATCGCCCACCAAAGCACCGCGAACGCGGTTCCGCACAAGCTCCCCGTCCTCTTCATCGCGGGTGACGAGGATCCCGTCGGCAACAATGGCAAGGGCGTCACGACGGTCTACAACATGTTCCGTAAGGCGAAAATCAACGACGTCACGCTCAAGCTCTATGAAGGCATGCGCCATGAGGTTCACAACGAGATCGGTCATGAGCAGGTCTATAACGATGTCCTGCAATGGATCGAGGATCACATGTAAGGACAAACCAGGCGATTCACGCATATCTGATAAAACATATAGAAGGCTTTTAAAGAAAGCGAGGACATAGTGAATTCGGCAGAAACCACGCCTAAGGAAACGTATCTTGTCGCTATCGACCAAGGCACCACATCGTCACGTGCTCTGCTCGTCGATGAGAAGGGAAACACGGTCAGGTCGTTCCAAGAGGAATTCCCTCAGATTTATCCTAAGCCAGGTTGGGTCGAGCATGATCCGATGCAGATTTGGCAATCTGTGAAGCATACGCTCGAGCAGTTGGCATGCGCACGTGAGCTTTCCGCAGAAAATGTTGCCGCTATCGGCATCACGAATCAACGCGAAACGACCATGATATGGAATCGCGAGACTGGCGAACCGATTGCCAACGCCATCGTATGGCAATGCCGACGTACCGCGGAGATGGTGAACGAAATCTGCGGTGCCGAAGAAATCGCCTTACAAATCAAGAAGAAGACGGGGCTTCTCCCCGATGCCTACTTCTCTGCCAGCAAGATCAAATGGCTGCTCGACAACACGCCGGGTGCATGGGAGGAGGCACATGCGGGCAAGCTCGCGTTCGGTACGGTCGACACATGGATCTTATGGAACCTCACCGGCGGCGCCGTCCATGCGACGGACTACACCAACGCATCCCGCACGATGCTTTTCAACATCCACACGCTCGAATGGGACGAATGGCTTCTTGACCTTTTCGGTATTCCCGCCTCGATGCTGCCCGCCGTGCATCCGAGCGCATACGACTACGGATGCGTCGCTTCCGGTCCGCTTGAGGGAACGCAGATCGCAAGCCTCGTCGGCGATCAGCAGGCAGCGCTCTTCGGCCAGTGCTGCTTCGAGGCAGGCCAGGCGAAGGCTACGTATGGCACCGGTTGCTTTTTGCTCGTGAACACAGGCGAGTCCGCATGCGAGAGCACGCACGGCTTGCTCACCACCATCGCAGCAAGCGCCCCTGGAGATAACGTAACCTATGCGCTCGAAGGCAGCGTCCTGAATTGCGGTACTCTCATCAAATGGCTTCGCGATAATCTCGGCATCATTACCGATGCCGCCGAGACCGAAGCGATGGCGAAGAGCGTAGACGATGCCGCAGGCGTATATATCGTCCCCGCCTTCACAGGACTTGGCGCACCGTATTGGAACCCCGATGCACGCGGTGCCATCCTTGGCATCACCCGCGGTGTGAACAGGGCGCATATTTGCCGTGCGGCGCTCGAGGCCATCGCTTATCAAAACTACGACCTCGTCAAGGCGATGGAAGCCGATTCCTGTCAGAAGATCCGCCTCATCAACGTCGACGGCGGCGTGAGCAACAACGGCTTCTGCATGCAATTCCAAGCCGATATCCTCGAAACGACGCTGCTTCGTCCCGCAAGCGTCGAAACCACGGCCCTCGGTGCTGCGTTCCTCGCAGGTTTAAAGACCGATTACTATGCGAGCACGGATTACCTTCTCGGATTACGCGGGAACGACGAGGTGTTCGAACCCCAGATGGACGAGGAGACACGTGAAGCGGTGCTCGCAGGATGGAGCAATGCCGTCAAGCGCGTCATGTAACTCATACATATACAAGCCATGCAATGCCAAGGGGGCTGACCGAACCGGTCAGCCCCCTTGGCTTTCGGGATAAACCGTCATGGAGCGGACGCTCTTTATGCATCCTCCACATAACGGATGACGTTTTCCTCGTTCAGACGGAACTCATAGGAATTGTAGTCGGGACGCCGTGTCCAACCGATATGCTCCCAGAAGGCGTTACCGCCCTCGTTTGTGCTGAACGCGACCAGAGTCACCTTGCTCACATGCTCTTCCGCAAGCGCACGGAGCGATGCGCGAACCATTTCTCTGCCGATGCCATGCTTACGGTATTCGGGGCTCACGCATACATGATAGAAGCTTCCCTGACGGCCATCGTGACCGCACAGGATCGAACCGATGATCTCATCGTCGATTACCGCAACGACGCTTGAGTTGGGATTTCGATCCAAGAATCGCGCGATGCCTTCGCGGGAGTCATCGACGCTTCTCAGCGCAAAACCGCTGATATGCTCCCAAAGTGCATACACTTGGTCGTAGTCATCGATGGTCATAGGCCGTATGGTGATATCCGGTTGCGTCATATTTGCTCCTGAAATGCATCGAGGGACGTCACGAAGGACGCCCCTCGATTCTATCATGTATGGATGTCAGATGCGCCAACACCGAGTTAGTCATCGGCGCATCGGTTGGACGCTGATTAAGCCTCGACCTCGACGATCGGTGCCTCGGGAGCATTCTTGCCGATGCTCGCGATACCGTTCAGGCAGCTCTTCTTGGCCTTATAGCCTTCGCCCGAAGCGATGATCTCGCCATTGCTTGCCTTCAGACGGAAGCGGAACTCGCCTGCCTTGTCGACATACACTTCGTACTTCGGATGCTTAACCTTCTCGAAGCCTTCCTGGGTCTGATCCTCGATCGCGACGGCGCAGTTCTTGCGAACGCTCTCGATGCCCTTCAGGCAGCTCCTCTTGGTCGTGTAGGTCTCGCTCGTGGCGATGATCTCACCATTGCCGGCCTTCAGATTGAACCTAAAGCCGCTCTTCGTCTGCTTAACCTCGAACTTGCCCATGACTTGCCCCTTTCATCTGTCCCAGCATGCGCATCATCGGTTGATATGACCATACGCATGCAATCTGTCGACTACGACTTTAACCTTATTTGGATTATACCCCCATTTGAGTCCGATGACAGCAGAAAAACACATGGGTTTTCCCTCATTTTCTTTTGCTTTCCCCCATTTTCGATTATCGAAAAACCAGCATTGGGAATACATGCCGTAGCCCAGGTACGCTATACTGGGCACAAAGGAAAAACCTGCGGCAACTGACGGATTTGTGGAGCACCACAAGGGAGCCGCGGGAAGAAAAACGCCGACCGTCTGGGCAAATCGTTTGAATGCGATTTGCCCTGCTTTGTTTTTGGCGCGCATTCCAACCTTCTTTGAGCGAAAGGAGCACGTATGCAAGATCTCGTCGAACTATTGAAAGGAAACCCGTATCCAGGACGCGGCATCGTAGTCGGGGCTGATTGCGTGTACTACTTCATCATGGGACGCAGCGTCAATAGCAGAAACCGCATCTTCGTCGAAACCGAGGACGGTATCCGCACCGAAGCGCACGACCCCTCGCAGATGGTCGATCCGAGCCTCATCATCTATCATCCGGTCCGTAAATCCGGTGACGACCTCATCGTCACCAACGGCGACCAGACCGATACCATCGCGGATATGGGCGACTTCAGAAAGGCGTGCATGGCACGCGAATACGAGCCCGATGCCCCCAACTTCACGCCGCGCATCAGCGCCATCATCCATGCAGATAAGAGTTTCGAAATCAGCATCTTGAAGCATGCATTGGACAACGCCGACGGCACGGACCGCTGCCTGCGCGAATTCTTCGCCTATGAGGGATGCGACCCAGGCGTTGGCTACTTCATCAGCACGTATCAAGGTGACGGCAATCCGCTGCCATCGTTTGCAGGCGAACCGATTCGCGTGAGCATGCCTGACCCCGACGCCGTATGGGATGCACTCAATCCCGACAACAAGGTCTCCCTGTACACCAACGTCGACGGCGAAGTGCGGCTATTCAATAAGAACCTTGGCGATTAGACTTCGGGCCGTATACGAAAGGAACGAACATGAACGAACTCGAACTCAAATATGGATGCAATCCGAATCAGAAGCCCTCGAAGATCTTCATGCGCGATGGCTCCGATTTGCCAGTAAAGGTGCTCAACGGCAAGCCGGGCTACATCAATTTCCTCGATGCGCTCAATTCCTGGCAGCTCGTACGCGAACTGAAAGAAGCGACGGGGCTTCCCGCCGCAGCAAGCTTCAAGCATGTCTCTCCTGCTGGCGCGGCCGTGGGCCTGCCGCTTTCCGATGTTGATCGGCAAATATACTTCGTCGATCAGCCCGGCGAGCTCTCCCCCATCGCATGTGCGTACATTCGCGCCCGCGGAGCCGATCGCCTTTGCTCCTATGGTGACTGGGCGGCACTCTCCGACGAATGTGATGCCGATACTGCACGGTATCTGAAACTCGAGGTCTCTGACGGCATCATCGCGCCGAGCTACACCGACGAGGCACTCGAAATCCTCTCAAGCAAGAAGAAGGGCAACTACAACGTCGTGCAAATCGATCCTGATTATGTGTGTGCCGAGCAGGAATACAAGGATGTGTTCGGCATCACCTTCGAGCAGGGCCACAACTTCTTCCGTATCGATGAGGATCTCCTCGCAAACGTCGTGACCGCCAACAAGGAGCTTCCCGACCAGGCGAAGATCGACTTGATCGTCGCACTCATCACCTTGAAATACACGCAGAGCAACTCGGTATGCTACGTCAAAGATGGCCAAGCAATCGGCGTTGGCGCAGGTCAGCAAAGCCGCATCCACTGCACGCGCCTCGCGGGCAGCAAAGCCGATACGTGGTATCTACGCCAGCATCCCAAGGTTTTGGGCCTTCAATTCGTCGAAGGCATCGGGCGACCGAGTCGCGATAACGCCATCGATGTCTACATCTCCGATGAGCATGATGATGTGCTGGCCGAGGGCGAATGGCAGAAGGTGTTCGCCGTAAAGCCCGATGTGCTCACCGCAGAAGAGAAAAAGGCGTGGATCGCCACGCAAACCGGCGTGAGCGTTGGAAGCGATGCGTTCTTCCCCTTCGGTGACAACGTCGAGCGTGCGCGCAAGTCGGGAGTAGCCTACATCGCCGAACCTGGCGGCTCGATCCGCGATGATAACGTAATCGAGACGGCCGACAAATACGGCATCGCCATGTGCTTCACCGGCATGCGCCTGTTCCACCACTAAGAAACGACCGTCTGGCGCCCGTTCGCGCACAGAAATCCGAAATCGAAGGGATACGAATGAGATTTCGGGTATAGATAGGTCTGCAAGAGAACTTTGAACTTGAGGAGGTTCGAAATGGCTGTCACGATCGATAATGATGCTTGCATCGGATGTGGTATCTGCGTTGGCGAGTGCCCGCAAGAGGCTTTGGCTGTCGACGAGGTCGCCGTCGTGGATGCGGACGCATGCATCGAGTGCGGTATCTGCGTTGACGCATGCCCGCAAGAGGCAATCGCCCTGTAGACTCTAACCACGTTGGAAGCAAAGGAGGCCCGCAAAAGCGGGCCTCCTTTTCGTATGCGGTATGAAGCTAAGCGATATGCACTTTACCGTCATCGCCGACGCTTACGCGTCCTTCGGCAATCAGCTGGATGACCTGAGGATACAGCTCATGCTCGACATCGTGGATACGGGCTTCGAGCGTATCAACCGTATCATCCTCGCGCACCTCGACAGGACGCTGCGCGATAATCGGTCCCTTGTCGTATTCGGCGTTCGCGAAATGCACCGTAACGCCCGTGACCTTCACTCCGGCATCCCATGCATCCTGGATGCCGTGCGCACCGCGGAATGAGGGCAGCAATGCCGGGTGCAGATTCACCACACGGTTGTTGTACGCATCAAGCAATACAGACGTGACCATGCGCATGTATCCCGCCATCACGACGTACTCGGCACCTGCCTGCTTCAGCGCATCAACGATACGTTGATCAGCAGCTTCGACATCGGCATATGCCTCGCGATTGAGCACCAACGCGTCAAGCCCAGCTGCCTTTGCACGCTCGATACCGTATGCATCGGGACGCGAAGAGATGACCAGCACGATCTCGGCTTCGAGAGAACCATCTGCGATGCGGTCGATGAGCGCCTGCAGGTTCGTTCCACTACCTGAAAGCAACACGCCGATTGGAAGCTTCTTCATCTTAAGTCCTTTCGTAGTCAGTGCCGCCTACGCCTGAGCGTATGCGAACAGGCCACCTTGGTTGCGATACCGCACCACACCTTCGCCTTCTATGACGCGACCGATGCGATAGGTTTTCTCGCCAAGCTCATCAAGGCATGCCTCGACCGCATCAGCGCAAGAAGGATCGACGATGAGCACCAAACCGATGCCCATGTTGAAGGTCTTCAGCGCCTCGGTTTCATCGAGATTCGCCTGAGCGCATACATAAGAGGCAACGGGAGGAACCGGCCAAGCACCGAGCTCGACTTGAGCATCACACGTCTTCGGTAAAGCACGATCGAGGTTCTCGGTAATGCCGCCACCCGTGATATGGGCAAGCGCACGCACGGCGCCGGGGACGCTCTCGACCACGGCACGAACGGGCTTCACGTAGATTCGCGTCGGCGTGAGAAGCGCATCGAGAACGCTCGCCCCTGCAAGCTCGGCGCGCGGGGCACAAAGCTCTTCGATATCGACACCTTCGGTGCATACCTTACGCGCTAGCGAATAGCCGTTGGAATGCAAGCCGCTGCTTGCTAATCCGATGAGCACATCACCGGGCTTGACCGCCTCGGGATCGAGCATCTTCGGACGGTCGACAATGCCGACGCAGAACCCCGAAAGGTCATAATCATCGGGATCCATTACGCCAGGATGCTCTGCCATCTCACCACCGATGAGGGCGCAACCAGCCTGCTTGCAGCCTTCGCCGATACCGGCAACCACTTCGGCAACCGCCTCAGCGCGGAGCTTGCCGACCGCGATGTAATCGAGGAAGAAGAGCGGCTCGGCACCTGTCGCGAGGATATCGTTCGCGCACATTGCGACCAAATCGATGCCAACCGTATCATGCTTGTTCGCAAGGCGGGCAAGCTGGAGTTTCGTGCCAACGCCATCAGTACCCGACACGAGAATGGGGTCTTCCATATCCTTCGCCGCGGCTACGGAGAACAAGCCGCCGAACCCGCCGATATCGCCGATGACCTCGGGGCGATACGTATCATGCACGGTCTTCTTGATCGCCTTGACAGCCCGAGCGCCTTCCGCAGTGTCGACGCCTGCCTGCGCATACGTCACTTGGCCGGCGTTCGCCGAAGCTACCTTGGTATCGTTATTTGCTTGCGTCATGTTCGATCCTTTGATTCGTCACAGGCCTTAAAGCCCATTCCACCTTCTAGTCTACGTCATTGCCCTCGGCAAAGCTGTTCGCTCCAGCATCCACGATCGACGTGGCATTTCGCGAGAGCATGCCCTTCTCTTCAAGGCCCTCAATGCCTGGCACGGTGCTTTCGGCGACATAGCCGAACAGGATATACCGTGCGTTATTCTGATTGTTATCGCACGTGGAGAACGTGAATATCTGATTCATGTCGGCAACAGCCGGAAGCGCTTCAGCAGGTGAAACGACGCTGCGCTCGATCTTGTCGTTTATGTAAGACATTAAATCGGATGCCGACCCGAACGATGTCTGGACGATCGCCTCGTCATTGCCGCTCGTATGGATGAGCGCGAAGGTCTTGATTCGGAAATTGCCAGACGGGGTGAGCACGAAAACCTCACGATGCGCATTGAACACATCGGGGTCGGAATAGTCCGCTATGACCGAGAACATCGAGCCGTCATTCATGTTGTGACCGTAGATGATGCTGTTATCATCCGTGAACGAGATGCTGTTCTTCGTTTCGAGGAAGATGGCGCCAACTGACGTGACCCAATTCGTCTCACCTTGGAAATTGGTCTTCAGGTACTTATCGTTGTTTGAGGTGTGAACGACAGGATAATTGATTTGGGTATCGGGAACATAGATCCACGCTACGGTTTCAGAATTCTTCGCCTTAAGGGCATCCCAATCGACTTTAAGGTCGGCAAGCGTGTTCGCAGAAACATCGAACACCTCTCCAGCGATATCGGAATACGCACTGCGCTCTTTCCAATACGAATAGTAGATATACCCAAGCGAAAGAAGCGAGGCTACAAACACCACGAGAGCAACGTAGAATACCACGTTCCAAACACTGCGCTTTTTCTTCGCCTTAGTCCCATCGGTTCCAACGGAAGACGCAGCGCGCGCATTACCGCCGCTCGACGCAACCCGCGCCGTACTCTTCTTCGCGTTGCTCAAATTCGGCTTCACGGTCACCTGACGTGGCTCAACATTCGATTCCGAGCGTTTGACATCGGCTTCCGTTATGGTCGGCAGCGACGCAAGGCGGCTTCGATTTGACGAATTGTTGGTATCGCGTTGTACCATACAACATCCTTTTTCACCATCGCGCGTGGAAGGAGCCCCTCCGTGCGCTGATCATTATTCCTGCCTTCATGCACACAAACACATAAGGCAGTTCTGCCATACTGTGGAACAGTATACCGTTTCCTCGCGCCGCAGATGTGAAGGAACGAGGCAGATTGGGTAAATGCAGCCCAATGCGCTATGATGCGATGCGTAAGCGAAAGCACCACCCGCCCGCGCATCGCACACGAGGAAAACCCATGTCGCAGCAAGAAGATCCAAGCATCTCGCCTGTACCCGAGGACACCGGGCCAACATCGCCGTGCTACATGCAAAACCGCGAGCTCTCATGGCTCGATTTCAATGAACGCGTACTCGACCAAGGCTCAGATGAAACAGTTCCTCTGCTTGAACGGCTGAATTTCATCTCGATCTTCTGGAGCAACTTGCAGGAATTCTTCATGGTGCGCGTCGGCAGCCTCACGGACCTCTCCCTTTTGAAAAAACCCGTGATCGACGTGCGTACGGGCATGACGCCGCTCGAGCAAATCGAAGCGATCCATGCACGTTGCCATGCACTCTACCCCCTTCAAGAATCGGCATTCCAAAAGCTCCGCCTCGAGCTCGCCGCGGAAGGGATCAGCCACGTGTATCCCGACGAGCTGACAGACGAGCAACGCGCTTTCGTCATCGATTATGCGCGCAAAGCCATATCCCCGCTGCTTTCCCCGCAAATCGTCAACGCGATGCACCCGTTCCCGCATTTGGAGAATGGAGCGCTTTACACCATCGTCCGCTTGAAGGACAAGAACGCTGAGACCGAGCCTGACACAGAAATCGAAAGCGCAGCAAACCTGGACGCTCCTGCCAAAATGGGCAAAAAGAAGAAGGATGCTCGCGCTAAGAACGTCACGCTCGGAATCATACCGCTTCCGCATTTGGCCAAACGCATCATCCCGCTGCCAGGCGAAGGCTTCTCTTTCCTGCTCCTTGAGCATGCGCTCGAGTTGATTGCTGAAGACATCTTCAGTATGTACCGCGTAGTGGGCACCAACATCATTTGCGTCACGAGGAACGCTGACCTTGATGCCGATGAAGGTGTCGACGAGAGCGGCGAAAGCTATCGCGAGCACATGAAGAAGATCCTGAAGAAACGTGGGCGCCTTGCACCTGTGCGCTTAGAAAGCTTCAAGCCTCTTTCGGGCGGCACCTTGAAATTCCTCACGAAGCGGCTCGGACTCAAGCCGTTCCAAACCTATGTTACAAGCGCGCCTTTGGATTTAAGCTACACATGCCAACTTGCAGACCTCATCCCAGAAGAGCGCAAGAAGCAGCTCTCCTATGCACCGTTCACTCCCCAATGGCCTAGCGATGTAGACAAAAACCGCTCCATCATCGAGCAGGTTATGGAGCGCGATATCCTGCTCGAATACCCATATCAGAGCATCGACCCCTTCGTGCAGCTTTTACGCGAAGCGAGCCGAGACCCTAAAGTCGTTTCCATAAAGATCACGCTTTATCGCCTTGCCAGCCATTCCCATATAGCTGAAGCCCTCATTGATGCAGCAGAAGCCGGCAAAGAGGTCACGGCGCTCTTCGAATTGAGAGCACGCTTCGACGAGAGCAACAACATCATGTGGTCACAGCGTTTCGAGGAAGCTGGCGCAAAGGTCATCTACGGTTTCAGGGATTACAAGGTGCACTGCAAAGTGTGCTGCATCACGCGGCAAACCGACCAGGGCATCGAATACATCACGCAACTTGGCACAGGCAATTACAACGAGAAGACCGCACGCCTCTATACCGATATGGCGTTCATCACATCCGATCCCGCATTCGCCGATGATGCGCTCGAGTTGTTCCGCAACATGGGGCTCGAGACCCTTTCGGATGCTTACCCGCTTCTTTGCGTAGCCCCATTGCAAATCAAGCAAACCATCATGCACCACATCGATGAGCAGATAGAACGGGCGCATGCTGGCAAGCCAAACGGCATATTCTTCAAAACGAACGCCATCACCGATTACGACGTGATCGAAAAGATCTCGCAAGCATCCCAGGCAGGCGTTCACATAACCATCATGGCCCGCGGGATCAGCTGTATCGTGCCGGGCATTCCAGTATTTACTGAAAACGTTCGCGTGGTCTCCATCGTAGGCAGACTGCTCGAGCATAGCCGGATATATGGGTTCGGTCCGCGAGAGGATATGGAGATCTACCTTTCAAGCGCAGACTTGATGACGCGGAACCTCGACAAGCGCATCGAGGTCGCATGGCCCATCACCAACGATGCACTGCGTAAGCGCATCATCGACTATATCTCGATCTCGCTTTCAGACACCGCTAAGCTCCGCGAGCTGAAATCCGATGGGAGCTATACCGCCCTTGGCGAGCAAGCGGCACGCGACACTTCGGAAAGAGGCGTTTCGTTCGATTCACAGGAATACCTTATCGAACGCGCATTGCAGCAAAGCCAGCAAGCATCACATGAAAGTACCAGCGGGAAGGCTCCGAAGAAGAAGCTCTCGCTACCAAAGAAACCCTCCTTGGAACAGATAAGGCAAATGCTGCCGAAGAAGTCGGCAAAGCCTACCTCCAAAACGACGAAAACCGCTTTGCCGAAGCAGAAGGCGAAGAAGCTTCTCGGCGGCATCAGAAACCGCCTCCCGAAAAGATAGCCGACGCACACACAAAGAGGGCTGGAAGGTTCATCCTTCCAGCCCTCTGTTCACATCAGATCTGAGGCTACGACGATAGACCCTTAGTCCTCGTCGTCATCCGCCTGCTCGTCATCCTTGCTGGTGAAGCTGAAGCCCAGCGATCCGACGGATCCGAGCAAAGCGTCAAGCTCCTCGAGGTGACGCTGGTACGAGCGCGGAGGAAGCGCTTCGCCGAGCATATCCTCGCCTTCCAGATTGAATGTCGGAGGCTCGTCGCCACCGATCAGAATCGTATCATCTGGCGAGAACACCATATCGAGCAGTTGGCTGATGTCATCGCTCGTTGCGTTCAGGTCGTCTTCGATGACGTGCGACAGGTTGTGCGCCGCCAAGCCTTCGCGCAGCTCTGCAATCGCCTTCACACCGATGCCCTCGATGCGCAGCAGATCCTCCTCGGTATGTCCGAGAAGATCGCTGACGGTTTCGATGCCAGCCTCGCTGAACTTGTTAGCCCAACGCTGGGACACATGCAAATCGTCGTAGATGTACAGGCGCGCATCCTCGTCAGAGAGGTTCTTGCGCGAACCGAACATGCCGCCGCCGTAGTAGCTGCCATAACCCGAATTCATGTTCAGGTAACCATCGGTATCAAGCGACCAATCCTGAGGCTGCGGGAGCAGCTCCTCGATCTCGCGCAACGCTGCAGGAGCGTAATCCGGCAAGGTATCGTTGGACGTGCGTGAAATCGGATGACCCTTGTACGTAAGGCGCACATCGTGGTAGCGCTTGAGACCCGTGCCTGCGGGAATCGGCTTGCCGATGATGACGTTCTCCTTCAGACCGGCAAGACGATCGACCTTGCCCTCGATGGCTGCATCGGTGAGGACCTTCGTGGTCTCCTGGAACGATGCGGCGGACAGGAAGGAGTCGGTTGCCAGCGATGCCTTCGTGATACCGAGCAGAAGCGGCTGACCAACAGGGGGCACCTTGCCTTCGGCGATGAGCTTGTTCGCAACCTTCTCGAATTCGAAGCGATTGACCTGACGTCCAGGCAGCAGATCGGAATCGCCCGCATCGAGCACGACAACCTTGCGCAGCATCTGACG
>JAUNJT010000161.1 GCA_030533105.1 Eggerthellaceae bacterium | reverse complement strand
ACACCGACAGCGGCGTGATCATTGAATTCACCATCAGCGAGAACGACGACGGCTCTTTTTCTGTGGGCGGCATCGGCTACATACCCACCTACTGCTGGCAGCCCACCCGAGGCGACGTCCGGGTGCTGCCCTCGGGTAAGTATCTTATAAAAGGACCTGCGGGGATGACGGGGGAGGCCCATGCCCGGCTGGTGCAGAGCTACCATGAGATTACCGGGATAATCGGTAATACGCATCCGGTGCTGGAGACGTAGGGGGAACTCCGTCTTGACCTGAGAAACAGAAGCAGCAGACTGTATCGACGTGCATGCGACATCTTCACCGACAGCCCCCCGCGGGGTGTCATCATGATCAATGAGCGATTTGGGCCATTTGGCACGAATAGATGACCCGGAAAGGACAACAGACAAGGCAGAAGGAGGCGTTTCATATGAACAGGAAAAAGGCAATTCTATCCGGCGGCGAGATCGGCATGGGCCGCGGCATCGCCCTGGAGCTGGCGGAAAACGGCTATGACGTCGCGTTTTCCTATTATCCGAAGACCCAGAACCTGGAAGACGCGCTGAACACCACCGCGAAGCTGCTGGAGGAACGGGGCGCACGTTCCTGGGCTTTCCCGGCGGATTTCTCAAAGAAAGACGCGCCGAGGGAGTTCTTCGAAGCGGCCGTGGACGCCATCGGCGGCATTGATCTGCTGGTCAACAATGCCGGCGTCAATATTCCGCTGCCCTTGCAGGACATCACGGAGAAAAACTTTGATTACCTGGTCAGCGTCGACTTGCGGGCCTACGTCATGCTGATGCACTACGCCGCAAAATATATGATCGACCATGACCTCCAGGGCTGCATCGTCAACATCAGCTCCTCGCGCGGCGAGCGGGCTTACGCGAACGCGGGTATCTACTGCGGCATCAAGGCCTGCCTGAACCACATGGCGGAAGCTTTCGCGCTGGATCTCGCGCCTTACCGGATACGGGTGAACAACGTCGCTCCCGGCGCCATTCGGGTGCGCACCGATGAAGAGCTGCTGGCCATGACCCACGGTCGGAAAACGGATTATTTCTTCAACGAGGATTTCAAGACGAATCCCAAACTGGTGGAGGACCAGGATTTCTGGGATCTCCTTGGACCGAGGATACCGCTGGGCAGGGTCGGTACTCCGAAGGATATCGGAAGGGCAGTCGCGTTCCTCGCGTCTGAAAAGGCGTCCTACATCACAGGGATCACGCTTCGGGTGGACGGTGGCCTCATATTGCCGGGCATGCCAGAGGACTCCTCCATGGGAGCGCCGGACAAAGGTTGGTAAAAAAATAGATCATTCTGAAGGCGGTATTGCTCATCGTCACGACAGCCCTGCTGGCTTGTGCCGGGATGGCGGGCTATGCCTTTGTTTTGATGCGAAAGCGGCCCCCGCTGGCGCTGTATGAATCGCGCAGAAGACAACCCGACTTCCTGCCCATCGGTCAGATCCCCCCGTGGCTGATCCAACTGATCGTCCGGCAGGAAGATCCCAACTTCTATACCCATCCCGGATTTGACATTGAAGCCATCCGAAAAACCTGGCGGACAAATAAATGCGAGGGCAGGATCGTCCTCGGAGCCAGTATCATCTCTCAGCAGCTGGCCAAGAATCTGTATCTGCGCTTCACACGAAACTACCTGAGAAAGACAGTAGAGCTTCTGATCGCACTGGCGCTGGAGCGCAGGCTCGGCAAGACGCGCATCCTGGAGTTGTATGTCAATATCATCTATTATGGCTTTGGTATTTACGGCATTGCAAACGCGACGCGGTTTTACTTTGACAAGTCCGTCAGCGATCTGAGCCTCAATCAGATGGTCATGCTGGCCATTATTCCCTCGGCGCCAACCACCGGCAACCCGATCCAGCACCCGGAGGTTTTCGAGCGTTTGCGCAACGGTTATCTGGTTCGCTTTACAGAGGAAGCTCCACCTCTGATCTCCCGGGCGCAGGCAGAGGACATTCTTGGCCGCCGCGCGACATGCCTGGACCCGGAGCTGAGAGCGCCTGATGATTTCACCAGGAGCTATCCCTCAGTCGTACCCATGATCAACGAGCGATTTGGTCCGCTCTCATCCATTTGACGACGCAGGCGCTGACGCGGGGAAACGACGTGGCGCTGGACACCGCGAGCGCCAACGTGCAGAACCCCTTAAGCGCGCTGATCGAGGCGGGTGTTGCGGAGGCGTGACCCTGTGCGCCTCTCTGTCCATCGGGCAGTGGCAATTCAAGAAGGTATCTATTCAGTCCTGTCTGGAAGAACTCCCTCAGTCTGGCCTGACGGCC
>JAUNJT010000160.1 GCA_030533105.1 Eggerthellaceae bacterium | reverse complement strand
GTCGAAATGCCTGTCCAATTTCAACGCTTGCGCATGCAGCGTTCGTGCAACGCTCATTGCCTCGGCAAGCTCAGCTTCGTTGTGGGGGTCGAGCTCTCGGCAGTTGGGCAGGAATCTCGAGATCTTCCAACCGTGCTCGGTATCCTCATAGATGAAGGTGTTGTCGATGCCGATATCCCTGGCGAGACTCAAAGCCTGCGCTTCGGCGGCGCGATCGATCATTTCCTCGGTTCCGATGCCCGGGTGCCGGTAAACGTATTCGCCGTCGTTAGTGGCGAAATGGCAGGAGAGGTTCGTCAGGCCCTGCTTTAGCGGGAACACGTCGCGGATCTCGGATTTCGTGCATCCGAGCACGGATACGATGTTGTCGAAGATCTCGATATCGATGTTCTCGAGGAACAGCGGGTCGAATTCCTTCATCTCGTCGAGCGAATCGAATTCAAAGATGGTGCCGGATTCCAGGCGGCGCATCTCCATGTCGAGCTCGCCCAGATGATCCGCGTAAATCTCCTCCCACAGCTTTCCCGCTGTACGCGGGTCGTCGTATTCGGCTTCCAAGATCTCGCGGAACCGCTGCGAGAACGTGTGGTCGAAATAGGCCTGGTCGGTCATGTACCAGGCATCTTGGCCGCCGACTTGGATATCCACGATGCGGCCGGATTTGTCTGCGCGCACGCACCACTCGCTGGTCTTGCCTTCGGCGTACTCGACCGCATAGTTGGCCTTCCAGTTGTAGAGTCGGAAGGGGTTGGTCGCGCAGTATGCGTCAGAGGTGCAGATATACGTGTTTCCCAGCTTCTTGCGGACGAGCATGAGCGTGGAGTTGTTGTTACGTGTCGCATAGTCGGGGTTGACGGCGATTGTGACCCCCAGCTTCTCCTCCAGGTAGAAGAAAAGCTCCTTCTTGTAGCCGACGACCACGGTGATGTCGGTGATTCCCGTCTCATGGAGCTGCCGGATCATCCGCTCGATAAGGATGTCGCCTCGAACGGAGAGCAGCCCCTTGGGCTTCTCGTAGGAGATGGGTGCGAAGCGCGATGAGAGCCCGGCAGCCATGACGATGGCGTTTTTCGCCTTATAGGGCTCGAGCTCGCGCAGACCGCGCGCTGTTATCTTGCCGTCTGCAATCAATTTCGCTTGAGAAAGGCTCCGATGGATGGTGTTCGCCGATCCGAGCGAGACGTTCAACAGCGTCGCAAGCTGGCGTTGCGTGATGCCCGGGTTCTCGAGGATGGTGCAAAGCGCATTGAATTCGTTCCTGTTCATCGTGCGGGTCATGTTCTTTACTTCGCTTCAGTTCAACTTTGTTCACAAACAATGAATATTTTACATTATAATGAACGCCAAGCAAATGTTCATATACAGTGAATATATAGAGTGAACATGAACGTCACCGCTTTGCGGCGGCGCGTGCCGGACGAAACCGGGTGGGATCGGCGGAAGGCGGCGGCGCGCGGGATTCGAAGACGCGTTCGACACGAGGGAGGAGAGGAATACATGGGTACGGAGGGGAATCTGGCTGCCTTGCGCGAAGAGCGGCGCAAGAAATACTTGATACGCGGCATAGCGTTCGCTATCGCGTCCGGCATGTGCTACGGGTTGTACACGGGATTCATCACGCTTGCCGAGACGCAGGGCGTATGGGGCGAATGGTTTGCAGGCGGCCCCTGGGGCGATGGAAACGCCGCTTTGGGAGCATTCGAGATCACGTTCGTCCTCGCCGCCCTCGCTGCCGGCTTGAACGATGTTTTCAGCGGCATCTGGTCGCTTGCGGTTTGCGCGAAGAATCGCCAGCTGGGCGACTTGTGGAAGACGATGAAAACGAAGCCCGGCATCATCATGATGGTGTGCGCCGCTGTAGGCGGGCCGTTGGCAACGATTGCCTATATCATCGGCCTCAACTCCGCAACCGCAGCGGGAAATCCCGGCGTTATCGTGCCGATTGCCGCGCTCAACTGCGCTATCGGCGCCATCCTCGGGCGTATTTTCTTCAAGCAGAAGCTCGAGGGCCATATGATTATCGGCATCCTCATATGTTTATGCGCAGCCGCGCTTATCGGCGGGACCAGCTTCGCATCGATGGGGCCGGAAGCCCTTTTCGGATGCCTGTTCGCCTTCATTGCGGCGTTCGGCTGGGGCTTCGAGGGATGCGTCGCCGGCTTCGGCACCATCCTCATCGACTATCGCATCGGTATCGCAATCCGCCAGATCACGGCCGGTGTGCTGGAGCTGGTCGTCATGTTCCCGGTGCTCGCGATTATCGGCGGCGGCGTCGAAGGCATGGCGCAGCTTGCCGGTGCCGCCTTC
>JAUNJT010000159.1 GCA_030533105.1 Eggerthellaceae bacterium | reverse complement strand
GTCATGGCTCGCCTTGTCGATGAGCCTGTTCCCGCCGCGAACGATCGCAAACGGGACTTCTGCCTGCGCCATCACATTGCACTCTGGGATGTGCTTGCCTCTTGCGAGATCGAAGGTGCAAGCGATGCGAGCATCAGAAACGCACGACCGAACGATCTTGCTTCCATCGTGAACGCAGCTCCCATTGAAGCGGTGTTCTGCACAGGCGCAAAGGCGTTCGAACTGTATCGCAAGCTCGGATGCGAAGAGTCCTGCGGGCTTCCCGCAATAAAGCTTCCATCCACGAGCCCTGCGAATGCTGCGTTTTCCCTCGAGAAGCTTATCGGCGCATACGCACAGATCTTCGAGCATACGCACGAATATATACCACCCGTGCTCGACGTTTCGCGCGTGGTCGAGCTGGAACATACCGTTGAGAAAAGCGGCACTCCATTAGCCGAGCTTATGGATCGCGCAGGAGCCGCCATCGCATATCGGGTTCAGCAGGTGCTGGCCAATATCGCCGAAGGCACATACGGCGATCGAATCGTCCCGTTTTCACCAGTATGGCACGAAACGCACCTCGAACCATCAAATCAACCTCCCATCACCGTAGGCGCTCATGAGCCGCTCGTCGCCATCTTTTGCGGTACCGGCAACAACGGAGGCGATGGCTGGGTCGCAGCAGAACTCCTAAATAAGGCAGGGGTATGCACCTGCCTTCTTAGCACGCGCGCGCCCGAAGACATCTCGGCTCAACCTGCACACGATGCCGCGATACGCGCGTTTCCACAAATCAACGCGATGACCGATCCCGCATCAGATGACATCAACCAGATTCTTAACCGTGCGACCATCGTCGTAGACGCGCTGTTTGGCTGCGGTCTTAGGGGCGGTATCACGCGCGAGCCGTATGCATCATGGGTCTATATGATCAATCATACGTGCGGTCGCCACATAACGATTGCCGTCGATGTGCCGAGCGGGGTAAGCGCACAGGACGGCTACGCCACAACGCAAACTACGCCGCGCATCATTGCAGATGAGACCATCACGATGATGGTTAAAAAGCCTGGTCTTTCCGCGCTCGAGTGCGGACAGGTGAGAGTCGCACCACTCGCCTACATAGAACCGCTATTGGTATAATGACCTCATGAAAGATATCCATTGCCATATCGTTCCTGGCGTCGATGACGGTTCTCGGTCCATAGAAGAATCGCTCGCGATGCTTCAAGCTGCGCGCGAGGTTGGCGTCACATCGATGATCTGCACACCGCACTGCCGTGGTGAGAAATTCAACTACCGCATCGCCGTTGAGGCGTTTGATGCCTTCAAGACCGCATCAAAGGGCTTCCCCATGACCTTGGGTTTCGAGGTGGCACATCGGATGCTTGCGCTGATTAACCCGAAGTATTACCCCAAGCTCGCGATGAAGGAAACGGGCCAGTTCCTGCTCGAGCTCGATGTTGCTGCAGGAGAAGGCATGTACTACAGCGAATATGCGCAGTCGATCTTCGATTTGCAGGCACAAGGCTTCGAGGTCATCATCGCGCACCCTGAGCGCTACCACGCGATCCAAGAGAATCCCGATCTCGCACGCGAACTTATCCGCATGGGATGCAAGCTGCAAGCGTCCGCGGATTTCGTGGCAGGAGGCCGCCTCGGGCATGCGAAGAAACCCGCGAAGCGCTTGATCAAAGAAGGCTTATACGATTATGTCGCTTCCGATGCGCACTGCGTGGCGCACTACAAGTACCTCAAGAAGGCCTTGAAGGCATTCGGTTAAGCTATTCTCGCACCTACCAGCGCCACGTCCGCTCCTTCGGCTCCTCGGCAACAGCCTCGGCATTCTCCGGAACCATATCCGCGTGCATCGCGCGCCTCTTCGCCGCGCGGCGGCGTGATATGCGAAGGCTGAGTGCGCCTAAAAGCGCGATAATCACAATGAGAAGCACCCCTGCGATATTAAGCACGATAGTGGTAAGCCCAGCGTCTTGGAGTACCTTGAGTCCCCCGATATGGACTTTCACCTTACGGTATTGCGTACCGATGTATTTACTCGGAATGGTCGGAATCCCATTATCGCCTGGTTCGAACGATGCAAGGTAATCGCGGAACGCCACCCATTCCTTCACCACCCTTCCGTTCTCATCGGTAAGGACGCTTGAGTAGAAGTCCTCTATGGGCGTGCCATCCTCGTATTTCGGTTCAATCTTAAGGATGCCGCTGGTTAACCCGTTGAGCATGCCGAGCATATTGGCAGCATACATGTTGCATGCCACCTTATAGAGCGCATCGTCAACGATCTCCTCTTTCGTACCGTCAGGACGCAGCAGATGCACATCGG
>JAUNJT010000158.1 GCA_030533105.1 Eggerthellaceae bacterium | reverse complement strand
TGTTTGTCACGATGCGGCGTCAAGCCCGACCCACTGCCCCATGGGGTGTTTCCCCACTTCGCAGTATGCATCCTTGCGCTCCTCATGCGTGGATACGCTATCATAGACGAATCCGGCAGGCGGATTCAGGGGGCGAGGATGCAACCTGTTTACGACTTGCGCTGATTTGCGATTGAGCATCAAGCCGCGAAAAGGAGAGCCATGAAGACAAGATTCATCGTATTACTTGCCGCGATACTTGCACTTTGCATGGCTTTATCGGGTTGTGGAAATGAGAATTCGACGACGAGCGCCGCAAGCGATGCGGGCGCAGCTACAGGAAGCAATTCGGCGGAAGCGAATGCTGCTTTCACCGGCTACTGGCGGATGGTGCTGGAGGAGGATGACGAGGGGGTATTTATCGCGGAGGCGGATATGGATGTCATCCGGTCTCTCGGGTACGACTGCTATATCGGCATCTACGATAGTGGTGACTGCTCGTGGGTTTACACCACGCATGCGTATGATAGCCAGTTGGATCTGGCGAGCATCGCAGACTCGGATACGGTGAAGACGACGTTTCGCAAGTCGAATAATACGCTCGTAACTTTCGACGCAACCTTGAAATTCGATGGAGACACGCTTGCCATCGAGGTTGGTGACGGCATCTATACGTTCAAGCGAATCAGCCCGAATGACTTCCCGGCAGGAGATGAAACTCAGGCGAAGCGAGATGCCTACACATATCAGAGCTGGATGACCAGCGGAAATGCCGTTATGGAACTGAGCGGCGAAGAGCTTCGTTGGCTCCTCTATTGCCTCGATTACGAATGGGATGACAGCAATACCGCACGATGCAAGCAACCGTATGGCCTGGCCTCCTTGACCGTCATGGGATCGGGAAAGTCGTATCTTTCGGAAGACGAGATGAGGTCGCTCCAAGCGGGAGCGCAGGGCAGCCCCTACGTGTTTGTGCTGACTTCGACGGAGTTTAAGAGCGCGGAAGCGGCTTTCGAGGCTTGTTTTGGAAAAAGCGCGACAGAATACGCGAGTTCCGATAGCGTTTTCGTGAGCACAGTCTCCGATGCTGCGGGAACCGATTACCTGGTTCTCATTACAGCTACCGGCGGAGAAGGCCTTTATGGCGTGACTATTTCCGGAAAAGACGGACTTGGCGTTCTTGAAGAACTGCTGGGAGACAGCCTCGGCGACAGCGTCCCTGAAGCATATGAGAACCTCGTGAACTACCTTAACTCGTTGTAGTCCTTTGGTTGCCTCAAGGTGAACCGCGACCGAACAATAGAAGAGAAAGCTAAATTCCCTGCTGCCTCATGGCCGTCTCCTGGGAGTTTTGCCCCCTGCAAGAGGTTTTCGCTTGCAATCTGCACTCTATTCGCCTATAGTACCGTGCAATTGCATGAGTTTTGAAAGCGAGATTGACTGTTACATGTCCAACATGTTTGCACAGAGCCACGACCCGCGCGACAATTCGCGCTTGGCCTTGCTTTCCTCCTGCAATCTCGGGCTTTCCCTTGGCCTGCTGCTTATCTAGGCGCACCTGCGGTAACACGCGGGTCGGCGCCTTATAAATCCAAACGCCATCACCTGGGTTGCGTGTGGCCGGCCACCATTCAAATTCACGCAAACGAACAAGCTTATAGGCTCGTGCGGCATGCCGCGCGATGAGGAGAATGAGGACTTCATGAGAGAAATACGCATCAGCGACGAGACGCTTAAGAAAGCGGCGGCTTCCAAGGAGCTCGCCCTCACCTTCAAGGAGAAGCTCGAGCTTGCAAAGCTGCTCGATAACCTGGGTGTTTCCGTTATCGAGATCGAGGGCATCGAGAAGCCGAAGGCTGATGCGCTTCGCATCAAATCCATCGCATCGCTCGTGAAGAACTGCACGGTTGCCGTGCCGGTGAAGTTCGACGGCAGCGACGTCGACGCCGTGTGGGCAGCGCTGGCCGAGGCGAAGAGCCCGCGCCTGCAGGTGCAGGTTGCCACGAGCCCGGCTGTCATGGAGTATGTCCACCGCACGAAGGCCGATGCCATGGTCGAATCTGTCGCCAACACCGTGAAGGCGTGCGCGGCGCTGACGTCCGACGTTGAGTTCATCGCCGACGACGCGACCCGCACCGACGGCGCCTATCTGCGCCAAATCATCTCGGCGGCCATCGAGGCCGGTGCCACCACGATTACCGTGTGCGACGATGCCGGCAAGATGCTCCCGGGTGAGATTGCCGAGTTCGTGCGCGAGCTGCGCGCCGACATCCCGAAGCTGCAGGACATCACGCTGGCAATTTCGTGCAGCAACGACCTGTTCATGTCGGTATCGAGTTCGGTTGCGGCCGT
>JAUNJT010000157.1 GCA_030533105.1 Eggerthellaceae bacterium | reverse complement strand
AAGTGCTCCTCGATCCACTGGTTGCAGCGCTTTGTGAACTCGCCGTCTCCGCTGATATGGCGCTTGTCCTCCACAGCTTCACGGACATATTCCATCTCGGTGCCCACCAAAGGCGGTTTGTTGAAAGGAATCGTAATCACGATTGCCCCGTTTCTCTTAGGTTTCCTAACTGAATCATTATCGCAAAGAACGCGCCGTGCGGACAACCCATTGACAATCCAAAGAGTGCAGTCCTCCTTGATTATCATTGTGGCCCATCGCTAACAAGAATTGCGCACATAACCGCCCCTTCCCTGCCGATACGTGCAACTTGCTTGGAGGTTCACGAAGGTGCAGGTGGACGCTGCTATACTTTACCGGTTAAGACACTTGGGAGGAAACCGTGCCATATAAACGCAAACGCATCATCACGTTCGTCATACCCTGCTATAAAAGCGAGGGCTCGGTCGGGCTCGTCATCGACGAGATCCGCGATGTCGTGGCCGAGCGCCCGGCCTTCGATTACCGCATCGTGGCGGTGAACGATTGCTCGCCTGACGGAACGCTCGACGTTATCCGCGAGATCGCCGAGGACGACCCGAAGGTTCTGGCCATCGACCTCGCAAAGAACGGCGGGCGCCATAACGCGCTCATGTGCGGCTGCCATTACGCAGACGGCGACTACATCGTGTTTTGCGACGACGACCAGCAGTGCCCGATGGATCGGCTCTGGGACCTCCTGCGCCCCCTCGTGAACGATGCTGCGCATGGCGGCGGCTACGACGTTGCCATCGCGAAGTATCCGAAAAAGACGCAGTCGGCCTGGAAGAACTTCGGCTCGAAGGTCAACGATATGGTCTCGACCTGGCTGTTGAGCAAGGATCCCGACCTGAAATTCTCGAACTTCTCGGCGATGAAGCGCTTTGTGAAGGACGAGGTCATCAAATACACCAACCCCTATCCCTACCTCTCGGGGCTCATGCTCTCCTCCACCAAGCATGTCTGCAACGTCGAGATGGAGGAGCGCGAACGCACCATCGGCACAGGTAACTACAGCTTCAAGAAATCGTTTTCGCTGTGGTTGAACAGCTTCACCTCGTTCTCGGTGAAACCGCTGAGGCTTGCAACGTTTTGCGGATTCCTTTTCGCCACCATCGGCCTTGTCTTGGCCATCGTGGTCATCATCCGAAAGCTGCTGCTCCCGGTTGTGGCCATCGGCTACAGCTCGATGATGGCGGCGCTGCTCGTCATCGGCGGCATGATTATGGTGATGCTTGGCCTCATCGGCGAATACATCGGGCGCATTTACATCTCCCTGAACAATGCGCCGCAGTTCGTGGTGCGCAACGTCTATGGTTGGCACCCGGTAGAAGAACATGACGAGGATGCGAGGCAGCTATGAAGCACGGCCGCGAACACGCGATGATGGATGAGGCAGTGAAGATTTCCGTCGTCATCCCCTGCTACTACTCCGAGAAGATGATTGCCAAGGTCGTCACGCTCACGCGCGAGGAGCTGCTCCGCGGCGGGTACGACTACGAATTTGTGCTGGTGAACGACGCATCCACCGACGGCACCTTCGACGAAATCTGCAAGCTCGCCGAAGATGACCCGAAGGTCGTCGGCGTGAACTGCGGTAAGAATCTCGGCCAGCACAGCGCCATCATGGCCGGCTTGAACCGCACGACCGGCGATTACATCATGCTCATGGATGACGATATGCAGACGCACCCATCCCAGTGCCTGCTGCTCGTGGACAAGATTGCAACCGGCGAATACGACGTTGTCTTCGGGAAGTGGAAGGAGCACAAGGAAGCGCTCTGGCGCCGCCTGGGCTCGAACTTCGCCGACTGGTCGATGCGCATCATGGTGAAGCGCCCGAAATGGGTGTACTCGAGCAACTTCCTCATCATGAGCCGTCATATCCGCGACCAGGTCATTAAATACAACGGGCCATATGTGTATGTTCAGGGCCTCATCTTCCGGTGCGCCTCGCGCTTCGCGAACGTCGATGTCGAGCATTTCGAGCGCGAGCAGGGCACGAGCGGCTACACCATGAAAACGCTCATCCGCCTGTGGTCGACTATCCTGAACTTCTCGATGATGCCCCTGCGCTTGGCCACCATCCTCGGTTTCGTGTTCGGCGCCATCGGATTCATCCTCGGCATCGCGGTCATCATCGCGAAGCTGCTCGACCCGACGATGGTCGCCGGCTGGCCGTCGCTCATGGCTGCGCTCATGTTTTTCTCGGGCATCCTGCTGTTCTCGGTGGGCCTCGTCGGAGAATACCTCGGCCGCGTTTTCATGACCGTGAACAACAGCCCGCAATTCGTGGTACGCGAAGTGGTGGATCGC
>JAUNJT010000156.1 GCA_030533105.1 Eggerthellaceae bacterium | reverse complement strand
GCGAACCAAGCCATTAGGCCGGACCTGTATGTCACGCCAGCCATTCGGGTTTAGCAGTTAGCGAGATGGGTTGGATTAACGTATCACCCCAGGTCGATTTGGGCCATGATTTCGCGCATCGTGTCAGCGGACTGCTTGAGCTGGCGTAGCTCCTCGTAATTCAGGCGCAGAGGTACCTTGACTTCGACGCCGCCGGCTCCGATGACGGCGGGCATGCTCAGGACGGCGCCTTCTGCTTCGCCGATGTCCTCGACGCGGATCGACACTGTCATGATGGACTTCTCGTCACGCACGATGCACTCCAAGATGCGCGTGACGCACGTTGCGATGCCGTAATTCGTCATGCCCTTCTTCGAGATAATCTCGTAGGCGCTGTGGCGAACTTCGTCTGCCAGCTGGTCCATCTTTTCAAGCGGACGCTCGATGCCACGCATGCGCAAGCATTTTTCGATGGGGATGCCCGACACGTTCGCGGTGCCCCAATTGGGGAATTCGCTGTCCCCGTGTTCGCCGAGCATACGCGCGTGCACATGTCGCGGGTCGACCGCGATGAGCTTGCCGAGCGCGTATTTCAGGCGGGCGCTGTCGAGCACGGTGCCCGACCCGAGTACCTGGTTTTCGGGGAGGTTGCTCAGGCGCATCGCGATATCGGTGAGGATGTCCACGGGGTTCGACACGATGAGCATGATGCCGGAGAACCCGCTGTCGTTGATTTGCGGGATGATGCTCTTGAACACTGCGACGTTGCGTTGCACCAGGTCGAGCCTCGTTTCGCCTGGCTTCTGGCCAACGCCGGCGGTGACGACGACCACGGCGGCATCGGCAAGATCGGCGTAGTCACCGGCCTTGATTTCCATCGGGTGCGAAAGCGGGATGCCGTGCCCGATGTCGAGCGCCTCGCCTTCGGCGCGGTCCTTGTCGTAATCGATGAGGATCATCTGGGAAAACAGCCCGCTGCGCATGATGCTGAACGCGCTTGCCGAGCCCACAAAGCCGCACCCGACGATACCTACTTTACGATTGCCGAGTGTCTTTGCCATGGCCAGCTCCTCTCTCGCAATCCCCAATTCGCATTATCGCCGTTTGACCACAGAACGGCAAACGCAGCGGGGTGGAGGCCCCGCATCGACGCGAACGCATGGGAGTGGGCTTTGCGGGGATGTCCTCGATGTCTTCTTGCGATTGACCCTTATCCATGCGTAAGCGAAGGGTTTACCATGGCGGCATGAACGCGCGAATCGATAAAGACCGTAAGACGCTCGAGGCTATCGGGCGTATTTACTGCTCGGGAAACCATGCACAACCCGAGAAAGATTCCGCCGGTCTTTGCCCAAGATGCCGGGAGACCGTCGAGGCCACCTTGCAGCGCACGGTAGTGTGCCCGTATGGACACGAAGGAAACTGCCAAGACTGCTCCATCCATTGTCAACGCGGTGAAGCGCAGGAGCGCATTCGTCAGATGATGCGCTATGCCGCTCCGCGCATGACCTTCCGCCATCCATTGATGACGCTCGAATACCTACGCAAGAAGCGGCACGCAACGTAGCGCGGCGAAGGTATTCGATTCGCCTGACAAACAGGGCGGATTCTGTCATCATGGGTGTTGGAGAACCGCGATTGGAGGCGGCATCGGGATTGGAGGTTCGGGCTATGTTTGACAGGAAGGCATTTCGCGAGCTGAGCTACGGCTTGTACATCATCACCGCAGTGGATGGCGACAAGAAAGCTGGTTGCGTGGTGAACACGTTTAACCAGGTCACTTCATCTCCGGCGCGTGTGAGCGTTGCGGTGAACAAGGATAACTACACGACTGGCGTCATCCTCGCGTCAGGGCGATTCGAGGCATCCGTGCTTGCAGAGTCTGCACCGATGGAGCTCATCGGTCGCTTTGGCTTCCAGTCGAGTGCTGACATCGACAAGTTCGCGGACACCTCATACGTATTTGATGCAGCAGGTGTCCCCTACGTGACCGAGCACACCGTGGCGCATTTCGGCGCGCGCGTTATTGAGACCGTGGACGTAGGCACGCACATGCTCATCGTGGGCGAGGTAGAGGAAGCGGCGATGCTCGCGGATGCCGCCCCGATGACCTATGCGTATTACCACGAGGTGAAGGGCGGCAAGACCCCGGCGAAGGCATCGAGCTACACGCCTGACGAGCCGGCCGCAGCACCCGAATCCGCCTCTGCCCCCACCGCCCGCATCGGTTGGAAGTGCAAGATTTGCGGATACGTCATCGAAGTGGACGAGCTCCCCGAAGACTTCCAGTGCCCGATCTGCAAGCAGGGCCGCGAAATGTTCGAGCGCATCGAGATTACCTCGTAGCGCCAACAGAATTGAGACAAAACGCCTCAGGG
>JAUNJT010000018.1:5558-19720 GCA_030533105.1 Eggerthellaceae bacterium | reverse complement strand
GCGAAAGCGATGGGAAGGGTCGGCATACCACGGTTAGCCGCCAGATCGTCGAAATTCCAAGCGGAGGCCGCGTCATGGACATGCCGGGTGTTCGCGGGCTTGGCATGTGGGATGCCCAAGCCGGCATTCAAGCGGCTTTCGCCGATATAGAGGAAATAGCGCAGGAATGCCGTTTCGATGATTGCCGTCATGAAAAAGAGCCTGGTTGCGCTGTGCGTGCAGCAATCGAGGATGGCCGTATCAGCGAAGAGCGCTTCTCCTCGTATCGAGCACTGATGGACGAAACGGCAAAGGTTCAGCAAAAACGCGAGGAAGCCCGCTGGAAGGCGAAGGATCGTTCCCGCCACTTTAAAAAACATCGCTGAAAGACGATAATGGTTTCTACTGTTTCCCCCTGGCTGCCGATATGATTCGGCAGCTAAATAGTTAGCATCTAGGATTAAAAGCATGGAAAGCGTAGGCCTGTTCGTCATTCTCGTAGCCACCGGCTTCGTTCTCGGTGTGCTGAGCGGGCTTTTGGGTATCGGTGGCGGCATGTTGACGATTCCCACGTTTCGCCTTGCGCTCGGTCTTTCTGCCGTATCGACGACGGCGACTTCGCTGCTCGTCATCATCCCGACTGCCATAACAGGCGCGCTTTCCCATATCCGAGAGAAGACATGTATCGTGTGGCTTGGCGTCTCGATGGGTGTTGGGGGTGCATGCACCTCGGCGATCGGCGCGTATCTGGCAACGATTGCCCCATCGGTCGTCGTGATGTGCGTAGCTGCGGCCGTCATCGGCTATTCGGCATTCAATATGTTGCGCGGTGCCATCAAGCATTACAGGAAACCTCAAATCGTCGATGGGAAAGAAAAGACTGGCAAATCCGACGGAACGGAGACGGAAGCATTCGCTGATCGTCCTACGCCGAAAAAATGCCTTTTCGGCGTTGCCATCGGTCTTATCGCGGGTCTTGTTGCAGGTTTTATCGGCGTCGGCGGCGGTTTCATCATGGTGCCGCTCATGGTCGCCGTACTTGGTGTTTCCATGCATCAGGCCTCGGGAACATCGCTTGTGGGTATCGCCATCCTTGCGATTCCGGGTGTCATCGAACATATCATTCTCGGCAATGTGCAATATCTCATCGCAATCGCAATGTGCATCGGCACAATACCTGGTGCGATAATCGGCTCCAAACTTTGCTCCCGCTTTTCCGACCGGGGTTTGCGTTTGCTTTTCGGCGTGATGTTGATTATCGTTGCGTGCATCCTGGTAATTAACGAGTTTGTGGCTTTCTAAGAGCTTGTGAGACAGGGAGAGAAGACGATGGCAATGCAAGAGGGATTATCGACGTCGTTCGAGACGCGTGTTGAGGAGACCGCACAATCGAGCCACAATGCGTACGATAAGCTTTTCCTGTTCAAGCTCCTGATCGCCATCATCACGATCATCTCGGCGATCATGGTGGTTTGGCAGCTCTTCGAATCTGACCGTTCGGTGCCGCTTCTTTCGGCCATGATCGTGATCTTCGTCCTTTCCGCCGTGCTAAGCATGCGCCTTCTCCTCGATCCCGAGTCGATTCGCGCCCATCAAAGCGACTTGATGCTCAAGCTTTCGCGTCAGGTGTTCGAGTGCTTGACGGGAGGTTTGGACGCGGAGGCGGCCCAGAAGATCTGCGAGCTTCTGCTTCCCACGACCGATGCGGTCGCGGTTGCCATTTGCGATAGCGAGAAGATGCTCGGCTTTACAAGCAGCTCCTTTGCGTTGAACAGCGATGCTGCGGCAGCGATCAGAAATGATGAGGAGCTCCGTTTCCAGACTGCTGACGAGATGGTTATCATCGAAAGCGTGCCCGCTTCGGCATTCAAAGGAAATCGCCTCATCAAGGCAGCTGTCTTCGTTCCTCTTCGTTTGGCAGACAACAGCATCGGCTCGCTTCGTTTCTACTATTCCTCCGCACGTAAGATCAGCGCGCTGCAAAAGTCCATCGCCGAAGGCCTTGGGGAGCTCATTTCCACGCAGATTGCCGCGCAGGCGCTCGAGGAGCAGACGAAGCTGGCGACGACCATGGAGCTTAAAGCCCTTCAGAACCAGATCAATCCGCATTTCTTGTTCAACACGATCAATACGATCGCCTCGCTCATCCGTACCGACCCCATGAAGGCTCGCACCTTGCTTCGCGAGTTCGCTGTGTTCTACCGCCGTACGCTCGAGGACTCCGACGGCCTGATTCTGCTCAGCCGCGAAGCCGAGCAGACCGTGCGCTACTTCCAGTTCGAATTGGCGCGTTTCGGCGAAGATCGTCTTGAGCTCATCCTCGATGAGGAGGAGGGCGTGCAGGACATGCTCGTGCCTCCATTCTTGATCCAGCCGCTTGTCGAAAACGCGGTGCGTCATGCTATGCCGTCTGAAGGCAAGCTCACCATCGTGCTCTCGGCGTGGGTCGAAGGGGAGTTTTTGAAGATTCGCGTTGCCGATAACGGTGTCGGCATGTCGGAGGAAACGTGCGCTAATATCATGCATCCCGAGTCATCGACCGGCATGGGCATCGCCGTCAAGAACGTGCACGATCGCATCATCGGCTATTTCGGGTCGCAGTCCGGAATGGATGTGCAAAGCAAGCTCGGTGAGGGTACGCAAGTGACGCTATCCTTGAGCCTCGCTGAGATCGAGCGTTACGTGTAGTGCCTGCTCACGTTCGCAATACGCCAAACAACGTGCTGTTTCTCTGAGCGTAACGCACGCTATCGCGCGGATGTTTCGCAGGGAATAATGCGATTGTTGTCCATACGCAAATAAAAACACTCCGAACACTCTCGAAAAGCGCACGACAATCAGGTATACTACTAGATTCGAGAAAGACTATTTTTGTACGTGGAGCCCCATGCGAAGCGTGCATGTGAAACGAAGGTTTTTGTAAGGCGGAGGAAAAAGATGCTGAAGGCGATTATCGTTGACGACGAAGCCCCTGCGCGTTCTGAATTGCGTTTTCTGCTCGATGAACTTGGACAAACCGAAGTTGTAGCCGAAGCTGCAAGCGTCCGCGAGGCTATCGAGAAGCTCAAAGAGTATCCATGCGACGTCATGTTCCTTGATGTGAACATGCCCGAGGCAACGGGCTTGCAGTTCGCGGATGCACTACAGCATCTCAAGTTCCCACCGGCAGTCGTGTTCGTTACCGCATATAGCGAATTCGCCTTAGACGCCTTCAAGGTGAATGCCATCGACTATCTGGTCAAGCCGGTTGAGACTGACCGTTTGGCGCAGGCCATCGCCCGTGTTCGCGAGCACGTGTCGCTCCATGCGAAGGCTCAGAAATCCGAGCGCATCCCTGTTGAGAAGGGTGGAAAGAAGATCCTCATCGGCATCGACAAGATCCGCTTCGTCATGGCGCGCGATGATTACGCCTACTTGCAGACCGATGCCGATCGCTATTTCTCGACGGTGAGCCTAGCTCAACTCGAGAAGCGTCTCGATGGCCATGGCTTCTTCCGCGTGCATCGCGGTTATCTGGTGAACCTGCAGATGGTCGAGGAAGTCGAATCGGTTTCGGGTGGAACGCTTCTGCTCACGCTCAATGGTGTCGAGGAGAAGATCCCGGTTTCCCGTCGCCGTGTTTCCGCGCTCAAGAAGGCACTTGGCCTGTAATAGATTCGCATATCCATTTTCACAAGCAGGAGTAATCACATGATCTCTGGCGAGATGGGAGAACTGCATCCAAGCGCGAAAGTCCTCGTAAGGAAAAAGGTTGCAAGCCGAATCCACAAGAAGGACGCGAGCCTCTACGGCTTTTCCCAAGATGCGCAGGAATGCGCGGGCAAGTTCATGGGGTGGGCTGATTTAGCGACCAATCCTCCATACGATCTTGCGGCAATCAAAGGATTCGCCGACGAAGTGGTTGCAGAGGGCATCAACACGGTCGTGCTTCTCGGGCAGGGCGGCTCGACGCAAGCGCCCATGACCATCACCAAATACAACAAGATCGATTCGAACCGTGTGGAATTCCGCACCATCGACTCGGATTCACCAGTGCGCGTGCGTGAGACCCTTTCGCTTTCCGCTCCCGAGAAAACCCTGGTCATCGTTTCATCGAAGAGCGGCGGCACCATCGAGCCACGCCTCATGCTCTGCGTGGTTCGCGCCGCGTTCGAGCGTGTGATGCCCCCTGATGAGGTCGTGAAGCATCTGGTCGCCGTTACCGATCCAGGCTCTGCGCTCGAGGAGCAGGCGAGGGAGGAAGGCTGGCGTGCGGTTTTCTTGGGCGAACCAACCGTGGGAGGTCGTTTCTCCGCCCTTTCTGTGTTCGGTTTGCTTCCTGCCGCGCTGGTGGGCATCGATATCGAGAGCGCCATACAGCACGCGGTCGTTGCCGAGAAGCAGTGCAGCGAAGATGCGATCGATAACCCTGCGATCGCTTTGGCATCGTTCCTCTACGGCAATTACATCAACGGGCGCGACAAGTTCTGCTTCCTCACGCCGAAGCGCGGACGCGTTCTAGGGCTTTGGATCGAGCAGCTCGTTGCCGAGAGCGTTGGTAAAGAGGGGAAGGGCATCCTTCCGAACATCGAGGTCGACTCGCTGCTTTTGGCGAGCGATCCGGGCGATCGTTGCGTGATCATCTATAAGACGAAAAACGATTTATGGGACGAGCAGAACAATTTCGAGATGAGCTTGGCCTACATCGACCGTCATATCCCGCGTTTGAATTACCGCATCGATTCCGTCGAGGAGCTCGCCGAGCATTTCGTGATGTGGGAGTACGCCATCGCCATGTTAGGCTTCCTGATGAAGGTGTGCCCGTTCGATCAACCCGATGTCTCGGTTGCGAAGGAAAAGGTGCTCGAAATCCTGAAGAACGGCCAACCTGAAAGCGATTTTTGCGAGGACGGCATCGGCAACGTTCCCATCGGCACGGTCGAGGTACGCCTCTCGAAGCAGTTTGCAGATTGCGCATGCCTGCATGATGCGCTTTCCAGCCTGATCGCTAGCATCGAGCCAGGAGACTATTTCGCGCTCAATGCGTTTCTGCCCTTTACTGGAGAGTATCGTCGTGAGGCGCTTGAGGAGATTCGCCACAGCATCGGTACCGCCTGCAACGTGGCATCATGCCTCGAAGTCGGCCCACGCTATCTTCATTCGACAGGCCAGCTCCACAAAGGCGGACCCAACAAGGGCGTATTTCTGATACTATCTGCTGACGAGCTTAAGGATATTCCGCTTCCGCAAGAAGCGGAAAGCCTCGGGAGCCTTGCAAAGGCCCAAGCTATCGGCGATTTGCTGACGCTTTCCGAACGCGAACGCCGCTGCGTGCATGTGCATCTTCCTGACAATTCGGGCGTGACCTTGCGCGCTTTATCTCAGTTGATCCAGCTGATTCTGGCCGAAATAGTCTTCGAGCGTTCATGAGAACCGCGCTTCGCATCCATGTTCAAGGAATAGTGCAGGGGGTGGGTTTCCGCCCCTTTGTCTACCGTCTTGCGAAAAGATATCTGATCAGCGGATGGGTGCTCAACACGAAAGAGGGCGTGACCATCCATGCGGAAGGCGAAGAGCGTCTCGTCGACGAGTTCGTGTTGGAGCTTGCTCAAAACCATCCCGCGGCTGCCCATGTGGCGGAGATAGATTTGAAGGAAGTGCCGCTCGAAGACTACGAGAGCTTCACGATACGCTTCTCCGACGAACAGGCAACCGAAAAGGTTACGCTTGTTTCTCCCGACCTCGCAACGTGTGAAGACTGCGTACGCGAATTGTTCGACCCGAACAATCGACGGTATCGCTATCCGTTCATCAACTGCACGAACTGCGGGCCGCGTTTCACGATCATCGAAGAGCTTCCTTATGACCGTTCCCATACGTCGATGGCGGGCTTCGCGATGTGCGAGGCGTGTGCTTCCGAGTATGCCGATCCGACGGACCGCCGTTTCCACGCGCAACCCGATGCATGCTTCGAATGCGGACCGTCGATCTCATATTGGGAAAACCCGGCGACGGGTGACGGCGCTGAAGAAGAAACCGAGCAAGCGACCATATGGGGACATACGCGGGAGCAAAGCGATGCGATCATCGCCCGATGCGTGCGCATCCTGCTTGATGGCGGCATCTTGGCAGTCAAAGGCCTCGGAGGTTTCCATCTGGTATGCGATGCCGAAAACGATTCGGCGGTAGCAACCTTGCGCGCACGCAAACACCGCGAGGGCAAACCATTCGCTGTCATGATGGAAGATGTTGCGACTGCACGGAAGTTCTGCCACGTCAACGATGTCGAGAAGCACGTTTTAAGCGGAGCGCAACATCCCATCGTGCTTTTGCGTAAGCTTCCCGGCACACGATTCGCCCAAGGTTTGGCAGACCATCTTCCCGAGCTCGGCGTCATGCTTCCTTACACGCCACTGCAGCATCTGCTCATGCATGATTTCGTGGAAGCAGGCGGGCAGATGCTCGTCATGACTTCGGGCAACGTCCATGATGCTCCGATCGAGATCGATGATGGCCATGCCCGTGAGGCGCTTGGCGGCATAGCGGATGCCTTTTTGGGCAATAACCGACCGATTCGCGCGCGCTACGATGACTCGGTCGTGCGCGTGATCGACGCAGATGGCGAAGCCGCCATTCAGATGGTGCGGCGGGCACGGGGCTATAGTCCCGTGCCTCTGAAGCTGTCCTCAGACGATGCGATTACCACAGAGTATCTCTGCACGGGCCCCGAGCAGAAGAATACGCTTTGCGTGGTGCGCGGCAGTGAGGCGTTCGTTTCGCAGCACATCGGAGATTTAGAGCATGCCGAGACCTTCGATGCATGGCTTGAAGCGAAGAATCGATATCAAACGCTTTTCCAAGTACAACCGGAAGAGTTGGTTTGCGACCTCCATCCCGAGTACCTTTCCACGAAATGGGCGCACGAGCAGAAAATGCCGCTTTTGCAGGTTCAGCACCATCACGCGCATATCGCGAGCGTGCTCGGCGAGCACGGCATTGCAGATCCCGTATGCGGCGTTGCATTCGATGGCACAGGGTATGGTCCCGATGGTGCGATTTGGGGCGGGGAGATCCTCCTCGCCAATAATAAGGATTACGAGCGATTCGCTAACTTCGCATACATTCCAATGCCCGGTGGCGCTGCATGCATCCACGAGCCTTTGCGCATGGCGTATGGGGCTTTGTGGGCATTCGATCTATTGGAGCATCCGTTTGCGAAGAAGGCGCTTTCCGCTCTTGGCGATACATCCGCAGTGCTCGACCAGATGATCGAGCACGGGCTGAACACCCCGTATACGTCTTCTGTCGGCCGCCTCTTCGATGCGGCAAGTGCGCTTTTGGGCATCTGCGTAGACCCTGCCTATGAAGGGGAGCCTGCGATTTTATTGGAAGCTGCCATGTGCGAAGCCGAGGATGGTGCAGATGAAGCGGACGATGATGATCGCTACACTATCGAAATCCAAAAGAACACCGCTACCGATTCCAGCACCGCGAAGGAAACCTCGGTCATGCTTTTCGATGCAGCGGGGGTTTTCGAGGCGCTGCTCGACGATGCGTATGAGGGCGTGCCCGTATCGAGGATCGCGCAGCGCTTCCACGATGCGTTCGTGGGGGCCATCGTGCAAGGCGCGCAACTTATGGATATGCTCTATGGCATCCGTACCGTGGTGCTCTCGGGAGGCGTGTTCCTCAATCGCTATCTCACCGAGCATTCCTTAGCCGCGCTTGCCCGTGCAGGTTTCACGGTGGCGGTTGGCAGGGACTTACCGCCCCATGACGGATGCATATCGTTCGGGCAGGCGGTTGTACGTTACAATCGTTCTAACCGAGAATAATTACTTAATCAATAGATAGAAGGATCAGCTCCATGTGCCTTGCGATACCGGGAAAGATCACCGAGATCGGTGAGGATAGCCTTGCGACGGTCGACATTCTCGGTGTTACCCGGGAGGTTGCGCTCGACTTAACGCCTCAAGCCCAATTGGGCGACTATGTTCTCGTCCATGCAGGCTTCGCAATCGAGGTTGTCGACGCAGATTATGCTCTCGAGACCATCGAGCTCATCAAGGAGCTGCCTCAGCTTGCCGGCGAAGATCTCTTCGCGTAAAGGCTGCCATGATGAGCGCTATCGATTCTCCCTTCGCATCTTTCAAGGACCCGGCGCTTGCCCGCGGGCTCATCTCCGCCATCGAGGCCTATGCGCCGGAGCAGGCGACGTTGATGGAAGTGTGCGGCACGCACACGGTCGCCATCGCCCGCAATGGCATCCGCGATTTGATGCCTGTCGGCGTCAAATTAAGCTCTGGTCCTGGTTGCCCGGTGTGCGTGACATCGAATCGCGATATCGACACGGTCATCGCGCTCGCACGGATCGATGGGGTGACCATCACGACCTTCGGCGACATGACGCGTGTGCCGGGCTCGACATCCTCGCTTCTCAAGGAGCAGGCAAAGGGACGTTCGGTCGAAATCGTGTATTCGCCGCTCGATGCGCTGCGGTATGCCCAGGAGCATCCTGAGCGGCAAGTTGTGTTCGTCGGTGTCGGTTTTGAAACCACAACGCCGCTTGTCGCGCGCGCCATCAAGCGCGCCGCCGATGCGAAACTCACCAATTTCAGCGTGTTCGCTGCCCACAAGAACATGCCAGGTGCTCTTGAAGCCATCATCAACGACCCTCAATTGAAGGTCGATGCGCTCATCCTTCCCGGTCATGTGAGCACCATCATCGGCATCGAGCCATATCGTTTCTTATCTGAGCAGTATGGCATTCCGGGTGTGATCACGGGCTTCGAGTCGGTTGATGTATTGCAGGGCATCGCGATGCTTTTGCGTCAGCTGCATGAGAACCGTGCCGAAATCGAGATCGCTTATGCGCGCGGCGTCATGCCGCAGGGCAATCCCGTTGCACGGGCTGCCATCGATGAGGTGTTCGAAACCAGTCCGGCCCTCTGGCGGGGCCTCGGAATGATCGATGGCTCGGGCTATCGCATCCGTGAGCAATATGCCGATTTCGATGCGGTGCGTCGCTTCGAGCCTGACGTTGAGCCCACACAAGACCCGAAGGGGTGTCGATGTGGCGACGTTTTGCGCGGCATCATGGCTCCGAGTGAATGCCCGCTGTTCCGTACGTTATGCTCACCCGAGAACCCTGTTGGACCCTGCATGGTGTCATCCGAAGGCTCGTGTGCGGCATATTATCGGTATTATTAAAGAAAACCGCCTGTCGTTTCCTAAAAGAGCAACAGGCAAGGCTTGCGTGTGATGCAAGGGGAGTGCGGTGGAAAACGGTTTGGATAAACGGTTCAGCCAAGCCTCTGCGGCTGCGCAACTCGTGCGCGGTATCGGCATCAAGGAGCTCGTCACGCGCGAATCTGCCAAAGCGCTGTCCGTGAACAATATCTCCGTCGCTCCTCCAGGTACTTCCGCGTCTGGAGTGTATACGCAGGCCAACAAGGCCGATCGGAATTCGAAGTTCACAATCGATGATGCGGACGTGCGTTACGAGGCGCATATGCTCGAAGACGGTACCGTTTGCATCGATGCATGCATAACCGAATCAGAAGCGGTCGTTTTTCCCGACGAGATCGACGGTTGCGCCGTCACCGTGCTTGCTCCCCATGTGTGCTCGCATGCGCAAAAACTCACTTCGGTGGTGCTTCCCAGGCATACGCGTGATTTAGGAGCGCACGCGTTCGATCGCTGCTTGCATCTTGAGGCGGTGGGTTTAAGCCAAGACCTCGTAAGCATCGGTGGATTCGCGTTCTCGAATACGCAGATCAGCACATTCGTGGCGCCGCCAACTCTGCGCGACCTCGGCATGAAGGCCTTCTTCCATTGCGCGAACCTGAAAACCGTCACCTTGAACGATGGCCTCACCTCCATCGGCGAAGGCGCCTTCTGCGGAACTAAAATCGAAAGCGTGCGGGTTCCCGGTTCCGTTGTCAAAATGGGCAGGGAAGTGTTCAGGCAGACGCCGCTTGTTGACGAAGGCCTGTTCGGGGCCCTATCGTTCGGGGTCGACTCTCCGTTTGTGGCAGATGTCCAAGGAGGTCTGTACCGCAAGGCGACCAAGGGCCTCGTGCTCGTCGAGATGCTCGGGCTTTCGGTCGAAAATTACATCGTGCTGCCCGGTACGATCCGCATTGCCGATCGTGCGTTTCTGTACCATCCCTCGCTGGTAAGCCTTGTACTGCCCGAAGGCTTGCAGTCAATCGGCAACGCTTCGTTCAAATATTGCCGAAGCCTTAAATACGTCGTCGTCCCCGATAGCCTTACTACAATCGGCGAGGAGGCGTTCCGCAGCACGGCGCTCGCGAACTTTCGCATCCCAGCGGGTTTTCGGTATCTGGGCATGTACGGGCTTTCCACCTGCAGTCGCGGCAGCTCGCTTGCGCAACCGACTTTGCGCGATCTTGAAGTCGATCCCGAAAACGAGACGTTTTACATGGAATCGGGGATTTTATGCCGTCGCGATGACGAGGGCGACCATGCCGTCGTCTTCGTTGGACCGCAGACCGATGTGACGATTCCCAAAAGCGTTATCTATATCGATGGTTTCTGCTTCGGCGGCGTCGATTCGATCACCCATCTGACCGTTCACACCGACATCCTCGGCGTGGGCCTTGGCGCGTTCTTCATCTCGGCAGTGGTTCCCCGCGTGACCATCGTGACAAAGGATATACATGGTGTCGAGCATCGATACGAGGCGTATTTCCCCTCGTCGCATTTCCCATCATCCTCGTATAGCGGGCAGTGCTTCTCGCAGGCCTTTGGTGGTCCGACGACTGCAGGTGCGGGAGATGAGGATTTGGTTCCACGGGGGAAGACTCCCGATGGAATCGTGAAGAAGAGCACCTCGATCATGGATCCGGCGACCATCTTCGCATTCGCGGATTTAAGCATACGTCATTGTTATCAGACCATAGAGCGCACGGGGTTGATACTTCTGCGCCTTTCCGACGGGCGTTTCCTCGACGAATCGGGGCGCGATATGTTCGTGAAGAGCGTCGAGCGGCACCTGGAAGAATTCGTCATCGCATGCAGCAGGCAGAACGATATCCAATTCATCAAGATGCTTGTAGACCTTGGCTTCATCAACGAGCAGAATATCGCAAGGATCATCGACTTGCTTGGCGCGCAGAAGGACGTCAAGCTTGTGAGTTATCTGCTCAACGAGCAGCATGAGCGCTTCTCGATGAAGCGTGGTGTGGTGGAGGATTTGTAGCATGGCATCGGATTTTGAGAACACGTCTGCAATGCATGATCCTTCGTTTGTGCTCAAGCGCACCGACCACGATTACATCGTGGGATCAGCGGAGCTTGATGAACGCATTCTCGAACTATGCATCGAGATCCTCAAAGATTGCCGTATCTCGCTCATGATGGCTTTCCGCTTCCTCGACCGCGCTTTATGGCAATTGCCGTTCCGCATCGCTTATTCGTATGTGGCGCTCGGCAGCAATGGGCGCGACATGTTCTTCTCTCCCTCTGCGCTCATCATGCGTTTCGAGGGTTCGCCGAACGAGACGATCCGCGACTATCTGCATACGCTTCTGCATTGCGTGTTCCGTCATCCGCTCGATGTCGAGCATACGGATGCCTATTCATGGGGTCTGGCATGCGACATCGTGGTCGAGAGCATTGCCGTCGAGATGTGTTCGCGGCGTTTCCCTGGTGCATATGATGCAGCAGCCAAGGAAGCGATCGAGTATCTATCCGAGCATATCGGACGTATCACACCGCAGAACCTCTATCGCGCTTTCGCGGATGCTGGAAGCAGCTTCGCGACGGCGAAGGAAATGGGGCTGAGTCCTCTGTACATGCGCCAGCTGGAGGAGATCTTCATCCGCGATTCCCATGATTATTGGGCGAACAACGCGAAGAAAGGCGAGCCGAACCCCGATGGGGAACCCGACCCTGACGAGGAGCCGATCCAAAACCAAGAGGTTAAGGAGCTCTCCGCCGATACGGCAGAAGAACGTGATGGCGGATCGGATGAGCAAGACGACGATGCTTCTCCCAACCAGGAAGACCAGGAGTCTGATTCCTCCCAAGATGAAGAAGACGAAAACGCCGGCGAGCTTTCACTCGATGATCTGCGCGACGCGCTCGAGGGCGGACTTGACGAGGACGAGGATGAGGAGGACTTCGACGAAGAGGAGATCGCCCGACAGTGGGAGGAGATCGCGAAGCAGTTGGAGGTCGACCTCGAAACCTTCGCGCACCAGATGGGCGACGAGGCAGGTATGTTCCTTCTAAACCTCGCCGTTGCCAACCGCCGTCGCGTGAATTACCGCGATTTCCTCCAACGTTTCTGCGTGTTGGCGGAGGATATCCAAGTCAACCATGACGAGTTCGACTACATCTTCTATACGTACGGACTCGACCTGTACGGCAACATGCCGCTCATCGAGCCGCTTGAATACCAGGAATGCAACCGTGTGCGTGAATTCGCCATTGCCATCGACACGTCTGGCTCGTGCTCGGGAGATCTGGTGAAGGCCTTCGTGTCGCGGACCTGCGAGATACTTGGCGATGCCAACCAGTTCGACCATCGCGTGAACATCCACATCATCCAGTGCGATGCGCGCGTTCAGCTGGATACGGTCATCACCTCGCTCGATGAGATGAGCGAATATGCCGATAATGTTCAAATACGAGGATTCGGGGGAACCGATTTCAGGCCCGTGTTCGAGTATGTGGACAAGCTCATCGAGAAAAAGGAGTTCATCAACCTGAGAGGATTGATCTACTTCACTGATGGCTACGGCATCTTCCCGGAGAAAGCGCCTGACTATGACACGGCGTTCGTATTCTTAGACCCGAAGGTGAACCATCCCCGTGTTCCACCGTGGGCCTTGAAGATAATCTTGGATGAAGACGATATCGCTACGTTGAAGGAGTAATCGTTTATGAACATCTCTGAAGCAAAAAAACAAATCACCGAAACCGTCCGTGCGTATATGAGCAAGGATGACACCGGCGCCTATTGCATCGATGTCGCGCATCAGCGCCCGCTGTTCTTGATCGGAGCACCCGGCATCGGCAAGACGGCTATCGTGGAGCAGGTGGCATCCGAGATGGGCATCGGGCTTGTCTCGTATTCGATGACCCACCATACGCGCCAAAGCGCGCTCGGCTTGCCGTTCATCGAGCACAAGGTGTACGGAGATGTGGAATTCGATGTCTCCGAATACACCATGAGCGAGATCATCGCATCCATGTACGACTATATGGAGAAGACGGGCCTCGACAAGGGCATCCTCTTCCTCGATGAGATCAACTGCGTATCGGAGACGCTCTATCCGAGCATGTTGCAGTTCCTGCAATTCAAGACCTTCGGTCGCCATAGCATTCCCGAAGATTGGATCGTGGTATGCGCAGGCAATCCTCCCGAATACAACCGCTCAGTGCATGAGTTCGATATCGTCACCATGGACCGTCTGCGTCGCATCGACATCGAGCCGGATTATGCTGCATGGAAGAGCTACGCGCTCGACCAGGGTTTGCATCCGGCGGTCACCTCGTATCTCGAGGTGCGCCATGGCGATTTCTACATGGTCGAGGCGAAGCTTGGCGGCAAGAGCTTCGTGACGGCCCGTGGATGGGAGGATTTGGCGAAGACCATCACGCTGTTCGAGCAGCAGGGAACGCCGGTGAACGCGGCGCTTGTCGAGCAGTTCCTGCAGGATGCTGAGATCGCCGAACGTTTCGCGGCGTATTACGACCTCTTCAACAAATACCGTTCGGACTATCAGATCGATGAGATCTTGGCGGGCAATGTGGATGCGTCCATCGTGGAGCGCGCGCAGGCTGCACGCTTCGACGAGCGCTTGGCCTTGCTCGGGTTATTACTCGATTCGCTGGGCGGCACCATGTTCGAGATCGTGAAGAAGGACGAGGCGCTCAACATGGTACGCGAGAGCCTGTCCGACTTAAAGGAGAAGATGCGCACAGGCGATGACCTGTTCGCGTATGTGAGCAATGCGGCCCAGCAGATAGAGGGAAAGATCGCCCATAGCAAGGACATCGGCACCGCTTCCGCGCAAGCGACGCGCAGCTTGCGGCTTGCCGATGGCGTCTTGCGCGAGATGATGTCGACTACGGCTGCGGGGGAGAACTACCAGGATTACGCGACGATCAACCAGGTGTATCGCCGTCATGCCGAGAACCTGAACCAAGCGGTGAAGGATGCACAAACTCGT
>JAUNJT010000018.1:0-5548 GCA_030533105.1 Eggerthellaceae bacterium | reverse complement strand
AGATATCGAGGATGTGCAACTTTGTTTGGACAACGCGTTCGCGTTCATCGATGAGGCGTTCAACCAGAAGCGCGAGCTATTGGTGTTCGTGACCGAGTTGACCGCGCGTACCACGACGATGAAATTCCTCAATCGTTTCGGGAGCGACAGCTACTTCGCGCACAACCAGGATCTTCTGGTCGAGGATAATCGTCAGAAAATCGCCGAGCGCATCAGCGAGCTTCCCATGGAGCGCATTGCCGCAACGGCTGAGGCGAAGCAAGACCCGCTGGGCTTAGGCTCCCAAGGAGGATCTGGCATAAGCGTCGTGCCGATTTCGCTTTCGCCGGGAAAGACGGCAAGCCATGGCCGCCATGCAGCCGCATCGAACGCGGTCGAACGCGAAGAGGTCTCGCCAGAACCCGTTGCGCAAGTGCCTGCAGAGCCAATAGGGGAAAAAGCGCCTGAGGTTGACGAGGTGGAAACCATCGTCGCGTCAGTTGCCGATGAGACGCCATCCTTGGAAAGCGAGAAGATCGAAGAGCTGATCGCTGAGGCGGTTTCCGAAGTGAAGGCTGCAGTCGACGAGATCGTTGCGGAGTTCTCCGAGCCTGAGCCGGTCGAGCCTGCGATAGTGGAGTCGAACGAGCCGGCGGGCGAACCTGAACCGGAGGCCGAAGTCGGCACGCAGGCATATCATGACAAGCTCGTGTCCTATTATGCCAACAAGACCTTCGAATACGGTTTCAATAGCATGTGCAAGATGACGCTTCCCGAGTTCTTGACGGGAAAGATGATCCTCGACATCGGCTGTCGTCGCGGTCGCGGTGTTTTCAAGCTTTCTGATCGCGTGGGCATCACGGGTCATGTCGTAGGCATCGACTGGTCGCGTGAGCATATCAACGAGGCGATGCGCGACATGGATCGTGCTTGGCAGGATTCCGGTCTTCCCGAGAGCAACATGGAGTTTCATTGGGGCTTCCCCGAGGATCTCGCATCGCTCGGTCTGCGCGATAACAGCATGGATATCGTCTTCACTAACAGCATCCTGAACTTGGCCTACGATACGAAACAGGCGATCCACGAGATTTTCCGCGTTCTGCGCTTCGGTGGCATGCTGATTTGCGAAACGGTCGTTGCAACGGGTCCGCGCGATAAAACTGTCGTCGAGAAGGCACGTGCGATGGGCAATAGCGTGCAATCTGCTTTAAGCCAAGAGGAATTCGAGGCCATGCTCGCCGAAGCGGGATTCTCCATGGTTGGCTTGAGCTATCGTGACGTCCACAAGGTCAATCCGACAGATGGGTATATCCAAGGGTATACTGTTGATGCGGTAGAGAGCGACGAGGATGTTGAATTCCGCGCCGTGGTTGCGCATGTTGCAAAGCCGAAGGCAAACGTTTTACCGCGTGCCATCTTCAATGGCGGTGCAGTTGATAAGAGCTTGTAAGCGAGCTTGTATACGGAAGGCAGGAATAAATGGCTGATCAAAATGGAACGCCGATTGTTGGAATCATCATGGGATCCGAATCGGATATGCCGGCGATGGAGCCGTGCATGGCACAACTCGACGCTTTCGGCGTGCCCTATGAGGTGAAGGTTGCGAGCGCGCATCGCAAACCTGCAGAAGTGCATGAGTGGGCGCAAAGCGCCTATGATCGCGGTATCCGCGTCATCATCGCTGCAGCGGGAAAAGCCGCCCATCTAGGTGGTGTAGTCGCAGCATATACGGCCAACCCTGTCATCTGCGTTCCGATGAAGACAAGCGATTTGGGCGGACTGGATTCCCTGCTTTCGATGGTGCAGATGCCGAGTGGCGTGCCTGTTGCGTGTGTGGCCATCAACGGAGCCAAGAACGCCGCCATCTTAGCGGTGCAGATGCTTGGAACCGGCGATGAGAAGATGTATCGCACGATCGTCGATTTCAAGGAGCAGATGGCTCAGTAATCGTTCGTGAGCGCCACAAGGAACGAAGGATCACCATGCCGAAGAAACTGCTGATGGGAAACGAGGCGTTCGCGTATGCGGCCTTGCAGGCTGGCGTGAGCGTGGCAGCGGGATATCCCGGGACGCCTTCCTCTGAAGTAATCGAGACCATTGCGAAGCTACGTGCCTCGGGTATTGCCCAGGGCGTGCATGTCGAGTGGTCAACCAACGAGAAAGCCGCGCTCGAACTGGTTGCCGGCGCGGCGTATAGCGGTGCTCGCGTCCTGTTCACGTGCAAGCAGATGGGGCTTAACGTCGCCTCCGATCCGCTTTTGTGCCTCAACTACATCGGCGTGAAAGGCGGTTGCGTGCTGTTCGTTGCCGACGATCCAGGCCCGATCTCGTCGCAAACCGAGCAGGATACCCGCAGGTTCGCGTCGTTCGCGAAAGTTCCAGTGCTCGATCCGGCAACGCCCGAGCAGGGCTTTGCCATGATGCAGGCGGCATTCGAGCTATCCGAGCGTTATAAGACCCCCGTCATCGTGCGTCCGACCACGCGCGTGTGCCACGCGTCGGCTTTCTTCGATGTTTTTGAGCAGACGGTTGCCCGTCCGATTCCCGAAGAAGGCTTTACGCGCGATGCGCGTTGGGTCATCTTCCCGGGACGTTCATATCAGGCCCATGCCGAGATCAACGAGCGGCTCAAAGACATTGCCGATACGTTTGGAGCAGAGGAGCCGTATACGGATTTCAATCCGATTGAAAAATGTGTTGGCGACGTTGCCAAGGTCGGCATCATCGCAGGAGGGGTTTCCGCAGCATATGCCCGCGAAGCCTTAAGTATGCTTAAGGATCAAGCGGCAAGAAAGAATATCTCGCTTCCTTCGCTATCGTTCATGCAGGTGGGAACCCCGTATCCGTTCCCGCACAAGAAGGTTTCATCGTTCGTTGAGCCGCTCGAGAAGGTTTTGGTGTTCGAGGAACTCGATTACGTCATAGAAGACGAACTCGCGGCACTTGCCGGCAGAGAGCATCTTCCGCTTGAAGTATGTGGCAAGCTTTCCGGGGATGCACTCGCGCGAGGCGAGAACTCCGTCGACGATGCCCTTGCGCGGATTCAATCGTTCCTCGGCATCTCGATTCTTGATGATGCTTTGCCGCTTTCCTTCGATGAGCCATTGCCGGTGCGCCCGCCCGTTCTATGTGCAGGATGCCCGCATCGCGGGAGCTTCTATGCGGTGAAAAAGGCACTTGGCAAGACCCCGGCGATCCTCTGCGGTGATATCGGCTGCTATACGCTTGGCAACGCGATGCCGCTCGATGCCATCGATACCTGTTTGTGCATGGGTGCGGGCATCACGATGGCACAGGGTTTTGCGGTGACGCAACCCGACAAGAAGAACATCGCCTTCGTAGGGGATTCGACCTTCTTCGCAAGCGGCCTTACCGGCGTGGTCAACGCCGTATATAACCAACATGACATCACCGTGGTCGTGCTCGATAATGCGACCACGGCTATGACAGGCTCTCAGCCGCACCCGGGAACCGGAGTAACGCTCATGGGAGCCAACCGTCAGGGCATCGACATCGCGGGGCTTTTGCGTGCCATCGGCTTTGAATGCGTGATGGAGGCAGACCCTCTCAATATCGATGAAGCGTGTTTGGCTGCTTCTCAAGCGATAGATTTCGCGGGTCCGAGCGTCGTTGTGTTCCGCTCTCCTTGCGTCCAACTTACCAAACCGAAACCCCACATCACGGTCGATGCCGATCTGTGCACGGGTTGTAAGCGCTGCATCACCCAGATTGGTTGTCCAGGCATTGGCTTCGATCCTGATGCGCAAGGTGCAAAGAGCGGATCGCGCGGGCAAGCGTTCGTGGATGCGAGTTTATGCAACGGGTGCGGATTGTGCACGCAGCTGTGCGCGGTCGGTGCGCTTAAGGTTCCTGCCTCCTCGACCTTCGAAGGGGGTGCGAAATGATCAACATCCTCCTTGCGGGAGTCGGCGGGCAAGGCACCGTGCTTGCAGCGAAAGTGCTCGCCCAAGCGGCTCAGAACAAAGGTTGGCAGGTCCGCACCGCTGAGACCATCGGCATGGCGCAGCGCGGCGGCAATGTGACGAGCCATGTTCGCATGGGAAACGAAGGAGAAGAGGTCCATTCATCTCTGATCGCCAAGGGAACGGCTCAGCTCATCATCGCATTCGAGCCAGCGGAGGCGGCGCGTGCTTTAGACTACCTCGCGCCAGATGGCATCGTGGTGACGGCCTCAAGCGCGGTGCAGCCAGTGACCGTGGCCCTTTCAGGGGCGGCGTATCGGGCCAGCGACGTGATCGCCTCCCTTTACGAGAAGTTGGGCGAGCGTCTCATCGTGGTCGATGATACGGCCGCAATCGATGCGGTCGGGTCGCACAAAGTGCTCAATACGGTTCTTCTGGCGAGTGCCCTTTCCGCCGGAATCATCGATTTGAACCTCGATGATTTGCGGCATGCCATCGAGGTTTGCGTGAAACCGCGATTCGTTGAGCTTAATCAACGTGCAATCGACTTCATCGCAGGCGTATAGCGGATAAGAAGGTTTCGAGGAGACCATGGGAAAGCTTACAGGGAGCATCGTTAAGAAACTGGCCGTTTTCGTATGCGTTCTTGCGCTCGTTATGGGTGCCGGCATCTTGTCGGGTTGCACCGAAGAGAAGGCACCGGAAAAGGGAGGCCCTGGTCAGGAGCTCATCAAGCTGACGCCTTCTGGAACCGCAAAAAACATCAAGGTTGTTGAAAGCGGCACGTACACGTCGAAAGACGAGGTCGCGCTCTATATCCATCAGTTCGGTCACGTGCCATCCAACTACATCACGAAGACCCAGGCCCGTAAAAGAGGTTGGGACCAAGAAAAGGGCAATCTTTGGGATGTGCTTCCCGGCATGAGCATCGGTGGCGGCGGGTTTTCTAACGATGACGGTATGATGCCCGATGCGCCGGGGCGCGAATGGTTCGAGGTCGATATCGATTACGAAGGCGGCTACCGCAACGCCAAACGTATCGTCTACTCGAACGACGGTCTGATTTATTACACGGACGACCATTACGAAACGTTCGAGCGACTGTACTAACGGGGAATTCACGCCATGCAAAAGGAGCCACGATGAAGGAAGTCATTCTCAACGAGGACCAGTTCGCCACTTTAAAGGAAGTTCACGCCTATTTGGCGGAGGCTCTTTCGTTCCCTTCGTACTACGGGAAGAACTACGCCGCGCTCTCCGATTGCCTTGGCGACATCAGTGAGCCTGTGGTAATCACAGTAATCCGCGATTGTGCGGAGAATCTCGACCAAGCCGAGCGCAACGAGGAGATGGACAGAGAAGGAAATGCCGATCAAATCGCCTGGGATGATTTCACGAAGATCTGCCGCGTTCTCATGCGCAGCGCTCGCTACAATCCATCGCTTAACGTGATGATAGTTTGCTAGAATGGCGACTCAACAGATTGCAGAAAAGAGGATGACCATGCAACTTACCGATACGCAATTCGATCTTATCAAAAAGCAGTTCAAGGACCTTAAGGACCGCAGCCCGTTCTATGCGAAGAAATTCGACGGCATCGATTTGAGCGATGTTGTAACGCAGGCAGATTTCGAGAAGCTGCCCTT
>JAUNJT010000155.1 GCA_030533105.1 Eggerthellaceae bacterium | reverse complement strand
AATGGCTCGTTTTGGCATGCCATAACGAGCCATTAGGCCGGACCTGCATGTCACATCCTGACGAAGGGCTACGGGGAAACCGTCACATGTTGACAGAAGGGGACTGTCCCCTTTGGTTATTGCTATTCCTCGGGGTATTCGTCGGCGGCTGCGTCTTCGGTGCGATTCTCGATTTCGCCATCCATCGCCTTTTCGGGGTCGACGGCGGTTCCGTCGACTTCCACCTGGAAGTGCAGATGCGCGCCTTCAGCGGCTCCGGTTTGGCCGACCGAGCCGATGAGCTGGCCTTGCACGACGATATCACCGGCTTGCACGAGGGTGTGCTGGGAGTGCATGTACTTCGTCACGATGCCGTTGCCATGCGCGATGACGATCCAGTTGCCAGCGCCGCCATTATCCTTGCCGTCGTTGGTTGCGTAGATGACGGTTCCCGAGGCCGCGGCGTAATACGGCGTGCCTTCTTCGGCGGCCAGGTCGAGGCCCTGGTGGAAGGATTTATCGAAGTCGCGGTATCCGAATGCGCTCGAAACAAAGGCTGTGGGGCAGGGGTTCGCCAAGCTGGAGCCCTTGGGGAAGGCCTTTTCAGCGATAGCGTTCGCCAACGAAGTCCGGGCCTCGTTGTCGGCGATATCGTTCGTGATCATGGCGGCTTCTGCCATGAGCTCCTCGTGCAGCTTCTCCGCTTCCTTGCGTGCCTTCTCGGCTTCTTCTTTCTTCTCACGCGCCTGTTCGGCGTGGGCGTCGTACGTGTGTTTCGCCTTGTTCAGCTCGTCACGGGCCTCACGCGCTTGCTCGATGAGCTTCGCCTGCTCGGACGCAACGGTGTCCATGGAGTTCAGTCTGTCTTCGAGCTCGTCGAACGATTCTGCGTCAAGGAGTTCGAGCAGGGGGTTTTCGGAACGCGTATCCTTGTACATGCTCACGCTCAGTTGCTCGAGGACCTCCTGGAGCTCATCCATGCGAGCTTGCTGTTCCTCCATCTGCGTTTGAGCCTTCTTCGCTTCCTTCAGCGATGCCTTGTACTCTTTTTCGGCCTGCTTGATGGCCTTGTTGGCATCGTTGATGGCGGTTTGGCAATCGTCGATGCGCTCGAGCAGGTTCCGGGCCTCATCTTCGACGCTCGCATCGTCAGAGGGTGTCGCCAGCGCGGAACCACAGAAAGCAAATGCACATGCAAAAGCAAGCCCGAAGGCTATGGCGAGTGTGGAAAACGCGTTTATCCGCGCACGTATGTTTTTAGCCGCAAAAATAGTTATCACTCCCTTAAGAAGCATGCAGTGTTTATTGTTGCGGTGGTATTTCGTATCTGTAGTGGTATCCCATGATAACAGCTTGCCAATGGACCCTTGGAAATCATCGGATTATCCGCAAACTCTCTAGGACAGTTAGAGACGACTGTATAACAACAAACATAAGCCCGCGCCCGTAGCGAAGCGAGTATTTGCAGACTCCGTGTAGCGCTTGACCAGGTAGGGGGCAAGTCTCATAATACAGGGGCTGTGTTTTCGGACACGGTATGGAAAACGGAATAGTTCCGCTGCCCAAGACAGCCGGTACCGGAAGGTTTAAACGCGAAAGCGGCCCGCCGAGGTGGTCATGGATTCAATGAATACTGCGACCCCTGCTGTCATACGCTCAGGGGTCGTTGCTTTTCCCAGCTGCGATCCACCCGCACGGGGCGGAACCGGAGTTTGTGGAAAAGGAGGTGTAGAGAATATGCCCAACGCACAAAACGTGGAGACCTTGGCAAAGATCAAGGAAGAGCTCGAAGGCATCGCCGCACTGTGGGTCGTCGATTATCGTGGCCTTACCGTGAAGCAGGCCCAGGAGCTTCGCCGCAGCATCCGTGAGGCTGGCGCGCATCTGACGGTGTACAAGAACACCCTCATGAAGATCGCCCTGTCCGAGTCTGGTCAGCCGACCATGGACGATATCCTGCAGGGTCCGAGCGCATTCGTGTTCGCCGAGACCGATGCCGCAGCGGCTGCTAAGGTGCTCAAGGAGTTCGCCAAGGAGAACCAGAACCTGGTCATCAAGGGCGGCGTCATGGATGGCAAGCAGTGCACCGCAGCCGAGGTGGAGGCCATCGCGTCCCTGCCGTCTCGCGAGCAGCTTATCGCCCAGATCGCTGGCGCGATTTCCGGCGTGGCCCGCGGCCTGGCTGTCACCATCAACGGTGTTCCGTCTGGCATCGCTCAGTGCATCAAGCAGATCTCCGAGCAAAAAGACGCTGCATAAGGCAGCAACCGCGGCATAAGCCGCAAAACCGTAAAAGAAACCAGGCCGCATGAGGCGGCCGCAAACGAAAGGAAATCACCATGGCTGTGACCAAGGAAGAAATCATCGAGGCCCTGAAAGAGATGTCCCTG
>JAUNJT010000154.1 GCA_030533105.1 Eggerthellaceae bacterium | reverse complement strand
TGGGATCCTTCTTCGGGGTCTTCAAGACCGGGGGATCGAACTCGGGAACGCCTTCAGCCTTGACCCATGCATACGTGGTCTCGGTGTCCCAAGGAGTCTCAGTGTCCGTCTGATAACCCCACGTGGTCTTGTCGTACGCCTTCTTCTCCTCGTTCCAGCCGCTGAACAGGCCGGTCTCGACGTCGTACGAGAAGTCCGGATTGATGAGGTAAGACAGGTTCGTGTAGTTCAGGCAATACTCATGCTGCCATCTATCATGCTCGAACATGTAGTTGATCATGCCGCCGTAGAAGGCAATGTCGGTGCCTGAACGAATGGGGCAATAAATATCCGCCAGGGCAGCGGTACGGGTAAAGCGCGGATCGACCACGATCCAAGTCGCGCCCTTATCGAGAGCACGGTTGACCCATTTCATCGAAACGGGGTGGTTCTCCGCATTGTTGGAGCCACACGTGAGAATGTAGTCCGCATTCTCCATGTCCTCCCAATGGCTCGTCATCGAGCCGCGACCGAATGAAGGTGCCAGACCGGCAACCGTGGAGCTGTGTCAAACTCGCGCCTGGTTGTCGACTGCGACCACACCCAGGCCGCGCATGAACTTCAGGATGAGGTATTCCTCTTCCGAGTTCTGCTGCGAGCCGCCGAGGTGGCCGATCGCTTCCAGGCGGTTGACGGTTACGCCGTTCTCGTCCTTCTCGATAAAGTATTTGTCACGCGTTTCCTTCACGTGACGCGCGATGCCGTCGATGGCATCTTCCCAGGAGATCTCCTCCCAGTCGCTTGCACCCGGCCGACGCACCAGTGGGCTGAAATGCCGGTTCGGGTTCTTGATGACCTCACCAGTCGCCGGATCGACGACCTTGATGAGCTGGAACATCGCGGCGCCCTTCGGGCACAAGCCGCCTTCGTTGACGACATGGTCCGGGTCGCCTTCTACGCTGATGATCTCGCCATCACGTACAGACACGACCGAGCCGCAACCACCGGAGCAGTAGCAGCAGATGTTCGTGTACTCCTCGGTGTTGACTAGTTTCCATTCTTCATCGGCTTCCATTGCGAATGCCTGCGACTGTGCAGACAGCTCGTAAGCCATCGAACCAGCAAGCACCAGACCGGTCGCCTTGAAGAAACTTCTACGCGTCAGTTCCATAATTCCCCACACTCCTTTCTCCATACCGTGATTGCCGATTCAGGGTTAGCCAACGGATTGCCCTACATCCGCCAAGCACGCCCCTGCACGTGCAATCTGCCTCTCTCGAACCTGAGATACCTTGCTGTGACACTCCTAGACGTTCGAGTCCTTTATCCACTATGCGATATGTCGAGCGCGATATGACACTAAAAATCGGTGAATAGCACGTTTGAACAGGCGATATATTATTCTTTATTAAGAATAACAAGATAATAATCCGCGAGCAGTCAGCAGCTCGTACCAAACGGCACGATGGATTATGGCGCCGGAATCTTTCTGCATCGCGAAAAGTCCCCTACGGTCATTCGTCATTCATGGTTACAACGTTACAATGGACGTGGCGAGAGGAGGTGGCCTGGTGAGCGAAGTGGAGCGCATACGCTTGACGCGCATGACCGAAAAGGGCGGTTGAGCAGCCAAATGGGGTCCGGGCGACCTCCGAGAGATAATGAAACAAATCGCGCCCGCCGCCGATCCGGAGCTGATGCTCGGCTTCGACACGAGCGACGATGCCGCCGTATACCGCATCGACGACCAGACGGCCGCCGTGCTGACGCTCGACTTCTTCACGCCCGTCGTGGACGACCCCTACGAGTTCGGTTGCATTGCAGCCGCGAACGCGCTTTCGGACGTGTTCGCCATGGGCGGCAAGCCCCTCACGGCGCTGAACATCCTGGCCTTCCCCGTGTCGCTGGGCACGGAGGTCGTGGCCGAGGTGATGCGCGGCGGATCGGATAAGGTGCGCGAAGCAGGTGCCTTCGTGGTGGGTGGACACTCCATCGATGACGACGAGCCGAAATACGGCTTGTCCGTGTTCGGAACCGTGCACCCCGACCGCATCGTGCGCAACGAGGGCGCGCGGGCCGGCGACGTGCTGTTCTACACGAAGCAAATCGGCACGGGCATCCTGAACTCGGCATTTCGCGCCGGGCTGGAAGACGACGAGTCCATGCGCCCCGCCATCGAGAGCATGATGGAGCTGAACAAGCTTGGCGCCGAGGCGATGCTCGAGGCCGGCGTGCACGCCGCAACCGACGTGACAGGCTTCGGGCTAGCTGGCCACCTGCACGAGATGCTCGAGGCATCCGGCGTGGGCGCGCGGCTCGATTGGAAGGCGCTGCCCCTGTTCGATCGCGTGTGGGAGTACTCGTGCGCCTACTGCCGCCCGGGGCGCACCTTCCAGATAATC
>JAUNJT010000017.1 GCA_030533105.1 Eggerthellaceae bacterium | reverse complement strand
GTCGCTTCTTCACGAAGGTGCTGCGCGATATGGGCATGCTCGATTTCGACGAGCCATTTACCAATCTTCTGTGCCAGGGCATGGTGCTCGACGAGCATGGCGACGTCATGAGCAAATCGAAGGGCAACGTCGTGTCGCCCGAGAAGATGATCGCCGAATACGGTGCGGATGCCGTGCGCGCGTACATGCTGTTCATGGGCCCGCCCGATAAGGAGAAGATGTGGAACGAAGATGGCCTTGCGGGCATGTTCAAGTTCTTAAATCGCCTGTGGCGCATCGTGTGCGACCTTGTGGGCGAAGCCGGCGATCAGACGCTTTTCGATGAGGAGGCCGCTGCCAAGGCAGCTTCAGGCAAGGGCGCGCACGCCAATGCCATGGATATGAAGCGCGAACGCCATCGCGTCGTCGGCAAGGTTACGGCGGATTTCGAGCGCAACAACTTCAACACGGCAATCGCCGCCATCATGGAGCTTGCGAATACGACGGCAGCGTTCCTGCGCGTGAAGCCAGCCGAACATCGCGTTAATTGCGAGAACGGCGGGCCATTGTGCCGCGATGTCGCCGAGACCATCGTGAAGCTGATGGCTCCCATCGCACCCCATTGGGCTGAAGAGCTGTGGTGCGGGGTTTTGGGCAATGAGGACTCCGTCCATGCGCAGGCTTGGCCCGATTTCGATCCCGAGCTCGCGAAGGCCGACGAAGTTGAGCTTGCCGTCCAGCTCAACGGCAAGGTGAAGGCCAAGATCATGGTCGCCACCGACGAGGCCGAGGATGCTGTCAAACAAACTGCGCTCGATGCGATCGCTGCTCAGCTCGATGGCAAGGATGTCAAGAAGGTTGTCGTTGTCCCAGGTCGTCTGGTCAACGTCGTTGCGAAATAAGAAGCGCAGCGAATAGGAAGGAACGCATATGATCGTATGTCCAGAATGCGGAAGGCAATCCGGTGATACCGCCAAATTCTGCGATAAATGCGGCAAGCCGTTGCCGAAGTCGGCAGCGCATGTCTACGACGCTGCCTACGTACCGCCCGTGAAGGTTACTGCCGAGCAGTATCTCGAGGAGCAGGCGGCTCAAGCGAAGCGTGCGAAGAAGCAGGCTTCTGCTCAAAAACAAGCATACAAGGTTGCCTCCGAGCAGGCAGAGCCTCGTCCCGAGGATATGCAGCTCGCACTTCGTCCTCAGAAGACCTACAAGGGTCCGCTCATCGTCACGATTATCATCGCGCTCGTGCTTATCCTTGGGCTCGGTATCGCCTTGGCTGTGCAGAGTTATCGGCTGTATCAGATGACGAACTGGAACGAGTCTTCATACAACTCCTCTACCATCGAGCGCGGGAATGGCTTCTCCTATCCGGATGCCGAAGATAATTCCAAGAGCTACGACAGCGATAAGGATTTCAGCAAGGATTACAGCAAGGACGGGAATGGCACTTCGAAGGAGCTTTCCACGCCCTCTTCGTACAAGGATATCGTCAGCGACCTGATCGATACGATCAAGTCCGATGCGGGTTCTTTTGCGGCTACCGCAATCCGTGAGAGCAACGGCACGCTCGCCGATGTCGACAACGACGGCGAAGAAGAACTCATGCTGATCTATTCGATCGATGGGAAAACCGTCCTGGCTAGCGTGTACTGCGCGGATGGTACGGGTGACATCACCTCGGTCACCGAGGAGCTCGGCACGGTCGAAGATACGGAATTCGCAGGAATCTATTCGGGCATGCTCGGCAATTCCGCCATCGTGTGCCTCGTGAGCACTTCCCAGGATGAGGAAGGTACGTTTTTCTGCAATGGTACGATGTATACGTTGAAGAACGGCGATATCCGCAAACTCCATACCATCGCGTGCACCGAACCTTCCGATGGCGCGACGGGCGGGGTGTATATGCTCGATGGCAAGAAGATCACGAAGAGCAAGTTCAACGATTACCTCGGTGCGCTTGAGACAGGCGAATGCTTCTATGGCATTGACACCCCGGGTTATTCGCTGTTGAACCTGAAGAATCTTTTGAAATAACCGATGGCAGATTACATCGAAGGAAAACACCCGGTAATCGAGGCGCTACGCGTCGGCATCCCCTTAACCCAAATCATGGTTGCCGACAATCTGAAGCGCGATGGTTTGCTTGCGGATATCGAGCGTAAAGCCCGTCGTGCGGAAGTGCCCATCAAGCTCGTGCCGCGCAAGAAGCTCGACGACATCTCCAATCGCGGAAGCCATCAGGGCATCATCGCGGTTGCGCGCGAGTTCGATTACGCAAGCGTGCGCCAGATCACGGAAGCCGCGCAAGAACAAGCAGATGAAGCGAATGGCCGTGCACTGGTCGTCATCCTCGATCACATCACCGATGCGGGCAACCTCGGCGCCATCGTGCGCAGCGCTCATACCGTGGGCGCCAGCGGCATCATCATTCCCAACAAGCGGTCATGCCAAGTGACTGCGGCGACGTACAAGAGCTCTGCGGGGGCTATCGCCCATCTGCCGGTTTCCCGTGTGTCGAACCTCGCGAATGCGATGGAGGCGCTCAAGAAGGAGGGCTTTTGGATCGCGGGTGCAAGCGAACATGCCGATGATGTCATCTGGAATGCCAACTTGACAGGCAAGATCGCGCTTGTCATGGGCAGCGAGAACGAGGGGATCTCGCGTTTGGTGCTCGAGCATTGCGATTTCCTCGTCAAGCTTCCTCAGGTGGGTAAGGTGGAATCGCTCAATGTCGCGCAAGCCGCTACAGCCTGCATGTACGAGTGGCTCAGGCAGAATTGGCGATAACGCTTTTTTCGGCTTGCCCGCGCAAAGCGGCATGGCAAAGCGTTCCATAGGGAAGATGAGACGATGAAGACGAGAAAGAAACTGCTGATAGTCGATGGATATAACGTGCTGCGATCGGGCAGCCGCTATCGCAGTTTCGTAGATCCCGACTACACGGACGATTCGTTCAACCGTGCGCGGGAAGCGCTCATCGAGGATGTAGTCGTGTTCGCGGGGAAGGCATACGAGGCGATCGTCGTGTTCGACGGCGCGGGGAATGCCTTCTCGACAGGGGAGACGCAGAAGGTCGGAGGGGTGACCATCATGTTCTCTCCGGCTGGCTCCTCGGCCGACAAGGTCATAGAGAAGCTGGCACGCGATGCGCGAGAGCGCGCCATAGAGACGCTCGTGGTGACAAGCGACGCCACCATTCAGGACACGGTTTTCGGCGGAGGCGTCAATCGCATGAGCGCAGATGGATTCTCGCATGAGATTGCTGCATACTATGAGGAAGCGCGTCTCGACGATACTCCGAAGGTGGCGAAGAAAAACACCATTTCGGAACGTATCGACGAGCAGACGCTAGCGAAGCTGATTGCGCTTCGAGATAACAAGAACTGAATGCATTGTTGGGATGAGCGGTTACTCGAGAGGATAGGTTGAACATGGGTAAGTTCCTTTTGACGGTTGATGTCGGCAACACCCAAACCGCGATCGGCTTGTATGCCGGCGAGGTGCTGGAGCACAAATGGCGCATCGCAACATGCAAGCAGAGCACGGCAGATGAGGTTCGCACGCAGCTGGCCATGCTGCTTTTAAGCGAGCATATCGATCCTTCCGAAATCATCGGCGTATCGCTTGCCTCCGTGGTCCCTTGGCTCACGGAATCGTGGTGCAAGGCAACGAAACGCCTGTTTGCCTGCGAGGCCGTTTTGTGCAACGCCACATCTGCAGGTCCTCTGTTCGAAACCGACTATCCCAATCCGAACGAGATCGGCGCCGACCGAGTTGCCGATGCCGTCGCGATGCGTGCGATGTACGGCGCTCCCTCGGTGCTTGTCGATTTCGGAACGGCGACGAATATCGAGATCCTTGACGAAGACGGCCGCTTCGTCGGCGGTGTCATCGCTCCCGGTGTGGAAACCTCCATGCAAGCTCTGTTCTCCAACGCATCCAAGCTCGCCATGGTTGATTTGGATGATCCGGGTTCGGTCATCGGGCGTTCCACCACGCAAGCGATCCAAGCGGGTGTCGTGTACGGCGAGGCTTGTCGGGTCGACGGCTTGGTCGAGCGCATCTTCGAAGAGCTTGGCTATAGCGCTCCCGTAATCGCCACAGGCGGTTTGGCTCCCACGGTCGCGAAGCATGCGCGCTACATCACGGACATCGATGCCGATCTGACGCTGAAGGGCTTGCGGCTTATTTGGCTCGTGAACGAGGCTCATAAGGACTAAGACGCCCATGTTTGCCATGATGCAGGATCATATGTGGGCCACATCGTGCGTTGAGGGTACCAAGCAGATGGCGAAGGCGCTCGCGCCGTTCGTCAAGGCGGGGGACTGCGTGGAGCTTTCGGGCGATCTCGGTGCCGGAAAGACGCAGTTCGTCCAAGGACTTGCGGCTGGCTTGGGCATTTCCGCTCAGGTCATAAGCCCGACTTTCAATATCCTCCTTTCGTATCCGGACGGGAGGATCCCGCTTTTTCATTTCGATCTCTACCGGCTCGATGAGGCGCTCGAACTCGAGGATATCGGGTTTTACGATGTCTTAGAAGACGAGGGTGTGGTGTGCATCGAGTGGGGCGACAAGTTCCCCGAGGCTTTGCCCGATGACCGCCTAATCGTATGCCTGCGCTCGAAAAGCGCACTCGACGATGCGGATGCCCGGATCATCGATATCGATGCGGTGGGACGAAGGTCTTACGAGCTGCGCGGCCTTTGGGAAGAATCGCTCGCAAAGGAAGCCGTGCGCTTCCAGGGATTAGGATGATGACGCACATGCCGGAATCGAACCTTGTTTTTAAAGCAGGGCGGTATGTGCTCGCCTTCGATACCGCCAACGAGCTCATCGCCGTCGGCGTAGGCCTCCTTGAAGACGATGCGAATCCGTCATCGCGTCGCGTCACCATGGTCGCACATGCCGAGATCGAGGCGCGGCGCGCATCCAATACCTTGCTTCTCCCGACCATCGATGCGCTGCTTATCGAGGCGGGCATCGGGCGGGAGGATATCGCTTGTGTCGTGTGCGGGCGCGGCCCCGGTTCCTTTACGGGCGTGCGTATCGCTATGGCCACCGCTAAGGGCGTTGCAAGCGCGCTCGGCGTGGCCCTTATCGGTGTGAGCTCTCTCGATGCGGTCGCTTGGAACGCGTGGGCTGGCGGCGTTCGCGGCCATCTTGCCGTTGCGGCCGATGCGATGCGTAAGGAAGTCTATCCAGTGCTCTTCGAGCTTTCCGACGATGGGGTGCATCGCTTGGAAAGCGATAGCGTGCTTGCGGTGGCAATGGTGGCCGAGAGATTCGCTGGCTATGCTATTTCCCCAAGCGATTTGACCATCACGGGCGATGCCCTTGCAAAATATGTTGATGTATTCGATCCGCTCGGGACGCTGCTGCCTGTTGAACTATGGACGCCGACTGGCCAAGGCCTTCTTCTAGCAGTGCAGGAGGCATGGCAAAACGATGAGGTCGACCCCTTCGACCCTTGCCGTCACAACCCAGCGTTCGTCCTTCCCGTTTACACGCGTCTGTCAGACGCGGAGGAAAACGAGCGTAAGCGGCTTGCAACGCAAGACGAAAAGGATTTGACGCATGGCGTGCAGGGCGGTGCCCTGTCGGAAAGAAGCATTGTCTACCAGCCGCTCGATAGCGCGCATGCGGATGCGGCCGCCGAGCTCGAGAGCGTATCGATGGGATCGGGTGCATGGAGCGCTGCATCGTTGCGCGATGAGCTTAAGCGAGCGGATCGCATTTGGTGGATGGCCCTTTCCCCGGATAATCCAAGCGAGCTGGTCGGTTATGCGGGAGGACTCATCGCCCTCGGTGAACTCCAGATTCTAAAGGTTGCCGTGCAACCGGCGTGGCGACGTCGAGGCATCGCCCGTACCTTGCTCGCCCGCGTGGCAGATGATGCGCGCAATCTCGGAGCTGATCGTTGCACGTTGGAAGTCCGCGCGTCCAATGTAGGAGCACAGGCGCTCTATGGTGCACTCGGAATGCATTCGCTCGGAACGCGACCCAAGTACTATTCGGACGGGGAGGATGCCCTCATCATGGAGGGCACGGTCGAAGAGCTGATACACGGACCGCGTGCGGGCGCATCTAGCCAGGACGCGTCGGCATCCCAAGCGCATCTGTCCCAAATGGGACTGCGCGTAGACGAGCTCGCCACGGCACCTATCATCGGCTCTTCCAAGGAGCTCTCAGATGACTTGCGGCCCCTCATCCTTGCAATCGAATCATCATGTGACGAAACCGCCGCAGCGCTTGTGACCGCAGACGGCACGCTCGTCTCCGACGTGATCGCCTCCCAGATCGATTTCCATGCCCGCTTCGGCGGCGTGGTCCCCGAGATCGCGAGCCGCAAGCACATCGAAGCCATCTGCGGCGTGTGCGAGGAATGCTTCGACGTTGCAGCGCGCGAGCTTGGTGTCGAGTCTCTGACGTGGTCGGATGTCGACGCGGTCGCTGTCACGTATGCCCCCGGCCTGGTAGGAGCCCTTGTGGTCGGCGTCGCCTTCGCGAAAGGCGCAGCATGGGGTGCGGATAAGCCTTTCATCGGGGTCAACCATCTCGAAGGCCATCTGTATGCCAACAAGCTTGCCGATGCGAGCTTCGCTCCTCCGGCGGTTGCCTCGCTCGTTTCGGGAGGGAACACCATGCTCGTGCACGTGCGGGACTGGGGTGATTACACAACGCTCGGTACGACGATCGACGACGCTGTCGGCGAGGCATTCGATAAGGTCGCGAAGGCGCTCGATTTGGGCTATCCCGGCGGTCCCATCATCAGCAAGCAAGCCGAGTTCGGCGATCCATACGCCATCGCATTCCCGCGCGCCATGCTCCATTCAGGGGACTTGCGCTTCTCGCTCTCGGGTCTCAAGACCGCAGTCGTCACCTACATCAACCAATGCAAAGAGCGTGGAGAGGCTCTCAACATCCCCGACATCGCAGCGAGCTTCCAGCAGGCGGTCATCGATGTGCAGATCGCGAAGGCCAAGACGGCGCTTGAGCAAACGGGCGCGAAGACCTTCTGCCTCGGTGGCGGTGTTGCGGCGAATCCCAGGCTTCGCGAGGCCTACGAAGAGCTAGCAAGCGATCTTGGCGTGAAGCTCGTCATGGCTCCTTTGCGCTCATGCGGGGATAACGCCGGCATGATCGCGTTGGTGGCCCTCGACCGTTATCAGGATGGGCGCTTCTTCGATTTGGGCACTGATGCGTATGCCCATGCGAACCTCGACGAGCCGTACTAACGCTGCATCTTTTTCCTGCCCAATCCGCACACTATCTTTGCGCGATGCGTCGACAGTGTGTATTTGTCCTCATGCCTGCTCGCATGTCGAATGCGGCATTTCGCTATGCTAAAATAACTCGTTACGATTGGTATTGGAAAGCCGAAGGGAATCAGCCATGCTCTTATGTGCGCACTACATCCTTCCGATTACCTCTTCTCCCTTTGAGAACGGGGCAATCTTGGTGCGCGATAATCGCATTTGCGACTTCGGCAGTGCCGAGATGCTGAAGCTGCGCTATCCCGATGAGGAAGTGCTCGATTACGGCAATGCTGCCTTGATGCCGGGCTTCATCGATCTGAATGCGAATCTCGAGAGCGCAGTCATGCGCGGCAGCGTACGCGATGTCCCCTTCGTGTCGTGGTCATCGCAGATGACGAAGAACAGCTCCAAGCTCGAAGCAGCTGACTGGAACGATTCCGCGCTCTTCGGCGGTCTCGAGGCGATTGCAAGCGGCATCACCTGCCTTGCCGACATCACCTATGCGGGGGCATCGTGGAAAGCGCTCAACAAGCTGGGTCTGCGCGGCGTGGTGTATCGTCGCGTTGCAGCGAAGGATAAGCGCCGCATCGATTACGCCATGCGCAATGCAGAAAACGATATCATCCGCTGGCGCGAGTGCGCGGACTCCGATCGCGTTATCGCCGGCATCGCCCCAGCTCCCACGTATATCTGCCATCCTCTCGTATATGCGCGCGTTTCCGAGCTGGCGCTGGCTGAGGATTTGCCCGTCACCATGCATTTGGCGGGCAGCCACGAGGAATACAATTTCGTGAAATATGGCTCCGATGCGCTCTCGCTGCATCAGATGGAGGACCGCATCGGCTATGTCGAGGTGCCGCCGTGGATGCCGGCAGGGTGCTCTCCAGTTCGCTATGCACTCAATTGGGATGCGTTCGAACCAGCCAACGTCATGGCGATTCACTGCATCCACATCGACGACGAGGACATTAAGAAGCTTAAGGAATATGATGTTTCGGTGGCGGTGTGCCCGCGCAGCGCCGCGCAGCTCGGCATGGGCGTGACGCCAATGAACGAGCTTCGTCGCGCAGGCATCCGTTTCGGCTTCGGTTCCGCCGCTTCGACGGCCCTCTCTTCCGCCGATCTGATCGGCGAGGTTCGTTTTGCAACGCTTTTGCAGCGCTCCATCAACGTCGGCGACTTCGTCGAGGCGGAGGATATGCTCGCTCAGGCGACGATCGGTGCTGCGCAAGCTTTGCGCATGGATGACATAATCGGTTCCATCGAGGTTGGCAAGCGCGCCGACATCATCGCTATCGACCTTTCGGGTGCAGGCCAATCGTCCAATCTCAATGCTGCGCAGAGCATCGTGAATACCTGCAATGGGTCCGATATCCTGATGACGATGGTCGATGGAAAGAAACTGTACGAGAAGAACCACTGGGAAGTTGACGTTGAAGTCGCGCGTATCATCGCGCGCGTCATCGAGATCCGTAATAAGTTGAGGATGTAAAGCAATGTCGAAAACCAAGAAACTCACTGCAAAGCAACGTGCGGCCCGCGTTCAGGCCGCCAAGGAGCGCGAAGAGCGCGCCCAAGCCAAGAAGGAGAAGGAATCTCGCCGCAAGCAGATCTTCACGATCGTCGTTTGCGTGATCTTAGTCCTTGCCCTTGGCATCCCCACCATGGCCATCGCGGTGTTCGGCGCTTCGTAAGGAAGGCAAGTCGAAAGCGATGTTCGGTATCGGAGGATTCGAGCTATTTCTCATCGTGCTGTTCGCGTTTCTGCTGTTCGGCCCTGAGAAGATACCCGTATTCCTGAAAACCCTGAGAAAAGCCCTCACGAAGTTCCGCGAAGCGGAGCAAGAGGTGACTGCAGCGCTCAAGCAGGAGGTCATCGACCCCGAGACGGGGGAGACTGCTGCGGATGTGCTCGATTCGCTCACGGGTAAAACGCCGTCAACATCGCGCGCGGCCGCCTCAGGCGAGAGCTTCGCTGCGCGCAAGGCACGTCATGAGCAAGAGAAAGCCGAACGTGAGAAGCGCGAGAAGGAGAAGGCCGCCGCTGCGGCAGCTGATGCTTCCGAGAAGGAGGCTTTGGCAGATGCTTCTGGAGAAGAAGACGAAGGGGATGCTTCCGTCAAAACTGCAGAGCCTGCCATCGCTGGCGTTTCCATCGAAGAGCTCTACACCATGAAACCCGTCGATTCGGCAAGCGTGTTTAACGATGCGATCGATGTTGAATCCGCTGAAGACGAAGTCGTAGAGGCGACCAAAGAGGCATCTGGTCTCGTCGAGGTCGTTGCCGATGTGGACGAGGAGGCGTAAGCGATGCCGATCGGACCAGCGCGCATGCCTCTGATGGACCATTTGGGTGAATTGCGTATGCGCCTCGTGCGCATCGTTGTCGTGCTGTTCGTCTCGATCTGCATCTTCTATTTGGCAACGCCCACGATCGGACAATTCCTGCTTTTGCCTATCGCGGATTGCATCCCGACCGATGCCGAGGGATTCGGCGATCTGGTGGCGCTCGATCCGTTCGAAGCGTTCTCGACGCGCTTCATCATCGCGCTGTGGACGTCGTTCGTCGCGTGCGCTCCCATCATCTTGTGGCAGATACTCGCGTTCTTCCTGCCAGCGCTCAAGCCGAACGAGCGCAAGTGGTTCATCCCGACGTTCGCGGCTGCAGTCGCCCTGTTCATCCTGGGCACCATCTTCTGCTACCTCGTCATCCTGCACCCGGCATTCGTATTCCTGACCGACCAAGCGGCGGGCCTCGGAACGATCGAAGCGCGCATGAGCACCTATATCGACATGATCATCAAGTTCGAGCTTGGATTCGGCTTCGCATTCGAATTGCCGCTCGTCGTGTTCTACCTCGTCATCTTCGATGTCGTTCCGTACAAGAAGATCCGCGGTGCCTGGCGCACCGTGTACGTGGTCCTCTTGGTCATCTCCGCCATGGTCACGCCAGATGCGTCTCCTGTGACGATGCTGCTCATGTTCGCGGCGCTTGTCGCGCTCTATGAGCTGAGTCTGCTCATCGCGCGCATCGCGCTTCGCCGCCGTATCGAGCGTGAGAAGGAAGAGGAGCTTGAAGATCTCAAGGAACTCGGGTTGGAGGAATAGCGCGCATGCATGAGCTTGGCATCATGACGAGTGTGCTCGATGCGGTTGAGAATGCTGCGACCGATGCGGGCGCTACGCGTGTCATCTCGGTCAATCTGAGAATCGGCGAGATGACCGAGGCGATTGAGGATGCACTCGTGTTCGCGTTCGAGGCGCTTCGCGATCTACCCGAATACAGCTTATGTAAGGATGCGAATCTCGTCATAGAGATGGTGCGCCCTAAAAGCGAATGCCTCGAGTGCGGCCTAATATACGAGCACGATCGTTTCGACATGCTGTGTCCAGGATGCGGCAGTTTCGCGACGAAGCTGATCGCGGGGCGCGAGCTCGAGATCGATTCGATGGAAGTCGACCTGCCCGACTAGCGGGCGATAGTTAAGTCGGGGCGGCGAGAAGCCGCCTTGCGGAAAACGAAGGGGGAATCGATGCAAATCGATTTGAAGCAACCGATTCTTGAGAAGAACGATCGCATCGCGAACGAGCTTCGCGAGCGTTTCGCGCAAAACCATGTGTACGTGGTCGATTTGCTCGCGAGCCCGGGGTCGGGGAAGACATCCACGATCCTTGCAACGATCGATGCCTTGCGCGACGAGTTCAACATCGCGATCATCGAGGGCGATATCGCGAGCAGCGTCGATGCCGAGCGCATCAAGGCTCAGGGCATCGCGGCCGTGCAGATCAACACGGGTGGCGCATGCCATCTCGAAAGCGATATGGTCAAGCGTGCCATCGATGTGCTCGATCTGGAGCGGCTCGACCTCATCATCATCGAAAACGTGGGCAATCTGGTGTGCCCGACCGATTTCGATCTCGGCGAGAACATCAAGGTCATGATCTTGTCGGTGCCCGAAGGCGACGACAAGCCGCTGAAGTATCCGGGCGTGTTCCAGGTTGCACAAGCCGTCATCCTTAACAAGGTCGACACCTTGCCGGTGTTTAATTTTGACGTGGAGGCGTTCGAAGAGGCGGTTACGCGCCTGAACCCGCAGGCGCCGATCTTCCATGTCGCTGCAACGCGAGGGGAAGGCGTTGAGGAATGGGCGGAATGGCTCGCGGAGCGTATCCGTCAGGCGTAACGGCAAAGAGCCTTTGAATGATCAATCTCCCTCAGTGAGGGCGCAAATTAGGAGGAGCAAGCATGGATAGCCATCTCAAGTACATCGCCTGTGTATCGGACTTGAAGAAGTTCGTCGAAGCGACCGGGGCCACCGATGTGGTCATCGGTTTATCGGGAGGCGTGGACAGCTCGCTTGTCGCTACCTTGGCGGTCGATGCATTCGGTCCCGCCCATGTGCATGGCGTGCTGCTTCCCGGCCCGTACTCGACCGAGCATGCGAGTACGGATGCTCTAGCTCTTGCCGATAATCTCGGCATCGAGACGATGACGTTTTCGATCAAGGGGGCGTATGAAGCCTTCGCAGCCGAGCTTAAGGATGCATGCGGTGAAGCATTCGATGGCACAACCTCTCAGAACATCCAAGCTCGTTGCCGCATGATCTGCTTGATGGCGCTCTCGAACGCGCATGGATGGCTTTTGCTCAACACCGGCAACAAGAGCGAGGCCGCGATGGGCTATGCCACGCTCTATGGCGATATGGCGGGAGCGTACGCGCCAATCGGCGGTTTATACAAGACGGACGTGTATCTATTGTGCCGTTGGCGCAACGAGCAAGCTGCGTATGCGCTCGGACAGGCTCATGCGGCACTGTACAACCAGACCATGCTCGGTCTGGAGCCTTTGAAAAAGCAGCCGATCCCACGGCATGTCATCAACAAGCCGGCAAGCGCCGAACTTGCTCCCGGTCAGACGGATGAGGATTCACTTGGCATCGATTACACCACGCTTGACAACATCTTGGTCGCGCATCTCGAGCGCGGCAAGGATGTCCAGGCGCTCGTGGAAGCGGGCTTTGCGCAAGAAGACGTCGATCTTGTCATGAAGAAGCTTGCCGCAAGTGCGTTCAAGCAGGCTCTGTATGCGCCCACATCGGGTTACGCGTTCTACGCAGAGGATGCCGAAGGGTCTGCGTGGAGCTACTGAGAAAAAGCATTTTGCTCCATTTGTGAAATCAACTGCCGCACACCCGTTTTCCCTTGCATTGCAGGGTACGGGTGGTATGATGGCGTAGGCTTTTAGCACTCGCCCTTTTCGAGTGCTAGCCATTCAACCGTTTGGTTGCCGATTTCAGTAGTACTGATTCTGGTTGCGCATGCGCACGGAAGATGAGTGAAAGGATGAGATATGAATCTCAAACCATTGGGTGATCGCGTGATCATCAAGCAGGACGAGGCCGAGGAGACCACGGCTGGCGGTCTTATCTTGGCTCATGATGCCAAGGAGAAGCCGCAGACCGGCATCGTTTTGGCAGTTGGCGAGGGCAAGCTCGACAAGGACGGCAAGCTGATCCCCGTTCCCGTCAAGGTGGGCGATAAGGTCCTGTATGGCAAGTATGGCGGCACCGAAGTGACCGTCGATGGCGAGGAAGTAATGATTCTCCGCTCCGACGATCTGTATGCCGTTTTCGCATAAATTCCAGCGCTAGAAAGGAAGCATATCATGGCAAAGGATATCAAGTTCCAAGCAGAGGCTAGGACCCTTTTGGCCTCCGGCGTAAGCAAGCTCGCCGATGCCGTCAAGGTCACGCTTGGCCCCAAGGGCCGTTATGTCGCACTCGAGAAGTCCTATGGCGCACCGCTGATCACCAACGACGGCGTGACCGTCGCCAAGGAGATCGAGCTCGAGAATCCCGTTGAGAACATGGGCGCTCAGCTCGTGCGCGAAGTCGCCGTGAAGACGAACGATGTTGCCGGCGACGGCACCACTACCGCAACGCTTCTGGCTGACGTCATCGTCACCGAAGGCCTGCGCAACGTGACCGCCGGTGCCGATGCGCTCGGCATCCGCCGCGGCATCCAGAAGGCGACCGAAGCGGTCGTTGCGGCCATCAAGGCCGATGCGACGCCGATTTCCACCAAGGAGCAGATTGCGAACGTTGGCACCATTTCCGCTGGCGATGCAGAAATCGGCGAGAAGATCGCCGAGGCCATGGACGCTGTCGGCAAGGATGGCGCCATCTCCGTCGAGGAGAGCCAGACCTTCGGCATCGATATGGAGATCGTCGAGGGCATGCAGTGGGATCGCGGCTACATCTCCCCGTATATGGCCAACGATATGGAGAAGATGGAAGCGGTCTTGAAGGACCCCTACATCATGCTGACCGACCAGAAGGTCTCCAGCATCCAGGATATGGTCCCGCTGCTTGAGGACGTCATGCGTTCCGGCCGTCCGCTGTTCTTGGTCGCCGAGGACGTCGAGGGCGAAGCTCTTGCAACGCTTCTGCTCAACCGCCTGCGCGGTACGCTGACCGTGGTCGCCATCAAGGCTCCCGGCTTCGGTGATCGCCGCAAGCGCATCCTCGAGGACATGGCTGCCGTTACGGGCGCACAGGTCGTCGAGAAGGACTTCGGCATGACGCTCGCGGACGTGACGATCGATATGCTCGGCACCGCCAAGACCGTCAAGGTCACCAAGGACAACTCGCTCATCGTCGATGGCGCTGGCGCGAAGAAGGATATCGATGACCGCATCGGCATGATTAAGAACGAGCTCGAGCGCACCGAGTCCGATTTCGATCGCGAGAAGCTGCAGGAGCGCTTGGCCAAGCTCGCCGGCGGCGTTGCCGTCGTGAAGGTTGGCGCTGCAACCGAGACCGAGCTCAAGGAAACCAAGAGCCGCATCGAGGACGCACTGCAGTCCACGCGCGCCGCTGTCGAGGAAGGCATCGTCGCTGGCGGCGGCGTTGCACTGATCAATGCCATCCCCGCGCTTGACGCGCTTGAGCCTGCCGATGCCGATGAGGCAGTCGGCATCGCCATCATCCGCAAGGCTCTCGAGGCTCCGCTGCGCGCCATCGCGCAGAACGCTGGCTATGAGGGCAGCGTCGTCGTCGAGCATGTGAAGGCCATGGAGAAGGGCGAGGGCCTCAACTGCGCAACGGGCGAGTATGGCGACATGATCGCCATGGGCGTGAACGACCCCGTGAAGGTCACGCGTACTGCGCTTCAGTCCGCTGCTTCCGTTGCCGCACTCATCCTCATCACCGAGGCGACCGTCAACGAGATTCCGAAGGATCCCGATCCTGCTGCGTTGGCCGCAGCTGCCGCAGGCGCTGGCGGAGGCATGTACTAAGCCGAAGAATCTGCTGCATATGCATTCGAGTCGGGGCTGCGGGAGCGGCCCCGATTATCTTGAAGGAGGAGTTTGGAGGCATGTCCCGTTTATGGGACTGCCAAGCGAAACGCCCATGATATCATGGTTTCATTCGATACAGCGTATGCCGCCATATGCGGAGGCCAGTTGAATTTGAGGAGCGTACATGAGCGAGATCAAGTGCCCGAAATGCGGAACCCTTTTCACAATTGACGAGAGCGACTATGCGGATATCGTCCGACAAGTGCGCGATAAGGAATTCGCGCATGAACTGACCGAACGCGTGCGTCTAGCGAAGGAACTGAGCGAGAAAGAGAAGGCTCTCGCTGTGAGCGACGCGGAAGGCCGGTCACAGCAGGAACTTGCCTTGAAGGATGCCCGCATTGCCCAACTCGAGGCCGAACTCCAGACGCAGGTGACATCGCTGAAAGAGCGTTTGGAAGGCCAGACATCCTCGTTCGAGGCTCAGAAGCAGTTGGCGGTGAGGGAAGCGCAGGATGCTCTGAGGGAGCAGGCGATTCAGCTGCAGCGTCAGCTCGATGAAGCGAAGGCGCAGATCGACATGCAGAAGGCTGAGACCAAGCGGGTCGAGCTCGAGCAGCAGAAGCTAGCCGAGGAGCGGGTGAAGGCGAAGGAGGCCCAACTGGCCGAAGTGCGCGACCAATTGGAGCGCGTGCGCGACATGAAGGCCAAGCTGAACACGAAGTTGCTGGGCGAAACGCTGGAGCAGCACTGCGAGGTCGCGTTCAACCAGCTGCGAGCCACGGCATTCCAGAACGCCGAATTCGGGAAGGATACCATTCCTGCGGACGGCACAAAGGGCGATTACATCTACCGCGAAAAAGACGAGAACGGCGTCGAGCTCATCTCCATCATGTTCGATATGAAGAACGAAGAGGAGGGTGCCACGTACCATAAGAAGAATGCGGACTTCTTCAAGAAACTGGACAAGGACCGTCGCGACAAGGGATGCGAGTATGCGGTCCTCGTGTCGCTGCTTGAGCCAGACAACGAGTTCTACAACACCGGTATCGCGGATGTCTCGTACGAGTACGAGAAAATGTACGTCATCCGGCCGCAGTTCTTCATCCCCATGATCACCATTCTCCGCAACGCTGCGCGCAATGCTGCCGAAGCGAAGGCCGAGCTCGCCCTCGTGCGTCAGCAGAACATCGACGTGACGCATTTCGAGCAGGAACTGGAGGACTTCAAGGAGAAGTTCGGACGCAACTACCGCCTCGCAAGCGAGAAGTTCTCTAAGGCCATTGAGGAAATCGACAAGACCATTCGCATGTTGGAGAAAACGAAGGCGGACCTGCTGGGGTCGGAAAACAACCTGCGTCTGGCGAACCAGAAAGCCGAAGACCTTACGGTGAAGAGGCTCGTACGCAAGAACCCCACGATGAAAGCGATGTTCGACGGGCTGCACGCCGATGGCGAAGAGTGACGGCGAGGAGCAATAATGCCCGATACCATGAAGCAAGCCCGCGAAAGCGGGCTTGCGTATACATGGATTCGATTGTCAGGGTACCGGTCTCGGAACGATTCGGGTAGTTACGTCAACAGATTGAAGAATGTCACGTCGAGTGCTTCTGCGATGCGAACGACTGCGTCGATCGAGATGTTGCAAATTCCAGCCTCAATGTGGCCGAGGCGTAAAGGTGCGCTTCCCAGCATTCTTTTTGTGCTATACCGTTCTTTGACGGTATTCGCCTGTTGACGCGCGCTAAGAAAGGGGGAGTCGTGGCGAACGTGCCTGCGGAACAGAGTTCAGGCCAGCGCTTGTGGACGAAGGAATTCGTCTTCCTGTTCATTGCGCGCATGATCAACACGATGACCTACTACTTGCTGGCGACTACGCTCGTCATCGTCGTCTACGACGTGTATCAGGCGGAACCGTGGCTTGCGGGCGTCGTCATCGGCATCTACGCATTCGGCAAGCTTGCCGGTCGTCTGCTCATCACCCGTTACATCGACATCGTCGGCCGAAAACGCATGATGGTGATCATCAGCCTTTGCGTTCTCGTCGTAGTCGTCTCGTACTTCTTCCCAGTGAGCATCTGGGTGTTCATGTTCGTACGTTTCATGCATGGCGTATGCATGGGCGTGTTCGCGAATACGATTTCAGCCGTGGGCATCTCGATGATCCCGAAAGAGCGCTATTCGGAGGGTCTGAATTACTACAGCCTTTCCATCACCATCGCGGCAGCGCTCGGTCCGCTTATCGGCATGAATGTCTTGCTCATCGACTCCGCGCCCTATTACAAGCTCTTCGGCGTTGCCCTCGCTATCGTCATCACGGTGTTCCTCATCGTGTCATTCCTCAAGATCCCAGAGGTCGAGCTGACGGAGAAGCAGCGCAACGAACTGACTCGCGGCATCCACATCAACCAGTTCATCGAGCCGAAGAGCGTTCCGATGGCGCTGGTCATGGGTTTGGTCGTAAGCCTGTGCTACATCGCGGTTCCAAGTTTCTTGACGCCCTTCTCCGAGCAGTACGACATGGTCGAGTTCGCTGCGTGGTACTTCGCGGTGTACACCGTTGTCTTGGTCATCATCCGTCCTATTGTCGGCAGGATCATGGATCGCCGTGGCGACAACGTCATCGCGTATCCTGCGTTCTTCGTGTTCATCGCGGCATTGGTTGTGCTCTCGCTCAGCACCAATCCGATCCTGCTCTACCTCTCTGCGGTGCTCATGGCATTCGGGCAGGGTTGCCTGTCGAGCGTCGGCCAAGTCGTCATCACGCGCAACGTGCCGCCCCATCGCCTCCCGATGGCGCTTTCCACGTATTTGATCATCACCGATATCGGTAACACCATCGGCGTTCCCATCATGGGTGCGTTCGTGCCCTATGTGGGCTATGGGGGCACCTTCATCATCTCCGCCGGTGTCGTCCTTTTGATGTTTGTGGCGTACTACCTCGTCAGGAAGGCGCAGGATAAGCACGCGCTATCCGAAACGGAAGCTACCGAAAGCGAGAGCGATAGCACGGAGTAGGTGGCTAGCGGACGTCGCGATAGACGATCCGCCTGAATACCAGCACGATGATCGGAATGCATATGGCGAAGAACGCGCCGCATGAGAACGCGGCCGTAACGCCGAATCCGTCGATCAGGAATCCTGCCAAAGTCGGTCCGAATGCCAAGCCGCAGTTCGCGCCTGTGGTGACCCAGGTGAGCGCCTCGGTCAGATGCGTCGAAGGCACGGCGCTTTCAATCGCGGCGTTCTCGGAGATGAGGAACGGTGCATAGAATATAGAGGCGATAAGCCCGATGACGAACATGGAGAGCATCGAATCCACGAACGTCATGCATGCATAGGCCACGCCGACGAGTATCGACGTGATGATGAGCAGCTTGGCTTTCGATGGCGCATTGCGTATCATGCCGAACACGAATCCGCCTACCATGGAGATCACACCCGAAAGCGTCAAGTACACGCTGGCAAGGGCGGTCTCGTCGGTTTGCTGCGCGAGCGCGAGCGTAGCGCTGTCGAAGATGCCGAAGAAGGCTCCCACGCAAAGCATCATGAAGAAGACGATGCGTACGAGCGCGGAGAGCGTGAACGCGCTCTTCTTTTGCACTGCCTCGTCGATTCTCTCCTCGACGCCCCAGCCGAGGGTGGGCTCTGAATCTTTCGAACGAACGAGGACGATCGCACCCAGTGCGTAGCACACAGTCGATACGACGGCGCCGGCAACGGGAACGGAGACGGCGGCGATGGCGATGGAGATGGGCGGGCCGAGCGTGAATCCCAAATCGTCGAGGATGCCTTCGTAGGCGTACACGCTTTGCAGATCCACCGTGGATGCCACGTCCTCATCCGTCTCGATCAGATATGTCCAGCGCGTGCGGGCAAGTGCGCCAGGTACTGGGGTGAATCCCATCAGGACGGCTCCGATATACAACAGCGCCAAAGGCCCATCGAAAAGGACGTCGGCGATGATGACGAATGACCCGATAACGACGACGCTGCATGCTATGGGCAGAACCTTCGATTGGCCATGGCGATCGATTTGGCGGGAGACGAATGGCCCGAGTATCAAAACCGAGATCGCGAGCACGGATGCGACTGCGCCTGCTTGGAGGAATGGAAAACCAGCCAGCGTGAGCATCGCGACGCTCCCGATGGTGTAAGAGAACGTGAAGAAGCGCATGATGAGCAAGGCGAAATCGAAAGGATACGCCTTACGCACGCTCAGTATCTTCGCGTATACGCTTATGTCGAAACGTTTTGCCATGCGCGTATTCTAATGCGTGAGAAAACCGCGTGTGCTCCTAACGAGTTCGACAGGTTTGCATTACAATGGGTGCGGTATACGAAATGCCATGGAAGAAGAAAGGATTCCCATGAAATACAAAACCTTATTCGAGCCGGTCAAAATCGGTCGCCTGACGCTTCCGAACCGCTTCGCCATGTGTGCCATGGGCCCAATCGGCCTCGGCGATTGCGCAGGCGGATTCAACCAACGCGGCGTCGATTACTATGTCGAGCGCGCTAAGGGCGGTACGGGCCTTATCATCACGGGCGTAACGCATGCGGCGAACAACATCGAGAAGCATCGCAGCCCCTCGGCTCCTTCGCCGACCGTCAATCCCGAATGGTTCATCCGCACATCGCGTGAGATGACCGAGCGCATCCATTCGTATGGATCCTACATCTTCCTGCAATTGTCCGCAGGTTTCGGTCGCGTGTTCGCCGAGTTCGGAAACGATACGCCGATCGCCCCGTCAGCCAGGATGAACCGTTGGTTCGACGTGATGTGCCGTCCGTTGACGGTTGACGAGATCCACGACATCGTCCGCCAGATGGGCGAAGCCGCCAAGATCGCCAAGCAGGCGGGCTTCGACGGCATCCAAGTGCATGCGGTGCACGAGGGATACTTGCTCGACCAGTTCGCGACGGAGTACTTTAACGAGCGCGACGATGAGTATGGTGGAAGCCTCGAGAATCGCCTGCGTTTCGCTCGCGAGGTTGTCGAAGAGATCAAGAAGGCATGCGGCGATGATTTCCCCGTGGCGTTGCGTTACAGCCCGAAGCACTTCATGAAGGGCTTCCGCGAAGGTGCGCTGCCGGGTGAGGAATTCGAGGAGATGGGACGTGACCTCGAGGAAGGCATCGAGGCTGCCAAGCTCCTTGTCAGCTACGGTTACGACGTCATGGACGTCGATGTCGGCTGCTACGACGCATGGTTCTGGAATCATCCGCCGATGTATCAGGAGAAGGGCCTGTATCGCGAGTATGCCAAGATGGTGAAGGACGTCGTGGACGTTCCCGTCATCTGCGCTGGTCGTATGGACAACCCCGATATGGC
>JAUNJT010000016.1 GCA_030533105.1 Eggerthellaceae bacterium | reverse complement strand
CGCTTGACCAGTGCGTTGCCTCGGGGCAGCTTGCCCTCGATGAGGTTCCCGCACCTTCTCTCGAGCGTCCGCGCGATATGGCGAATGGCGACTGGGCGTCAACGGTCGCGATGCGCTGCTCGAAGGCTGCGCGTAAGAATCCTCGCGAGATCGCCCAGCTCATCGTCGATGCCATTCCTGAAAACGACATCATCGCCGCCACCGAGATCGCGGGACCTGGATTCATCAACTTCCGCCTGACCACCACGGTGCTCGCCAATGTCGTTAAAGATGTTCGCGAAGCGGGTGAGGATTTCGGGCGAAGCACCCTGCCTGAACCTATGCGCGTGAATCTGGAGTACGTTTCCGCCAATCCGACGGGTCCTATGCATGTCGGCCATGGTCGTTGGGCCGCCTTAGGCGATGCAACGGCGCGTGTCATGCGCCATGCGGGTTATGACGTGTACGAGGAGTTCTATGTCAACGATCACGGCGTCCAGATGGATGTGTTCGGCAATTCCATCGCGATCCGTTACCTGCAGCTTCTAGGTCACGATGAAAAGCTTCCGGAGAACTGCTACGGCGGCTCCTATGTGACAGATATCGCGCGCGACATCCTCGAACGTGATGGCGATAAGTGGGAGAACGTCGGGGCGAAGGAGCGCCTTGTCGCCTTCCGCGAGCTGGGATATGAGGCGATGCTTACAGACGTCAAGGATACGCTTTCGCGTTTCGGAAACAACTTCTCAAAGTTTTTCTCCGAGCGTTCCTTATACGAGCCTGACGAGCAGGGGGCCACTGCAGTCGACCGTGCTCTTAAGGCTTTCCGGGATAAGGGATACGTGTACGAGGATGCGGGGGCGACTTGGTTCGCCTCGACGGCATTCGGCGACGAGAAGGATCGCGTGCTCATCAAAGAGAACGGCGAGATGACCTATTTCATGAGCGATTGCGCGTATCACTACAACAAGATGCAGCGCGGTTTCGATCATCTCATCGACATCTGGGGAGCTGACCATCATGGCTATGTGAAGCGGTGTGAGGCCATGCTCGAGGCATGGGGCTATCCAGGTGCTCTCGAAGTCGTCTTGGGTCAGCTCGTCAACCTTTTGCGCAATGGCGCGCCTGTCCGCATGTCCAAGCGCACAGGCGAGATGGTGACGTTCAAGGAGCTGATCGACGAGGTCGGCGTCGATGCGACGCGCTTCCTGATGTTGTCCCGTTCGTCCGACCAGATGATCGACTTCGACATCGAAGAGGCGAAGAAGCAGGATGCCTCGAACCCGGTTTACTATGTGCAATACGCGCATGCGCGTATCTGCTCGATTTTGCGCAAAGCGGAGGAGACGGGCATTTGGACGGACTATCTGCATGAGGCGGACCTGAAGTTGCTCGAAAAGCCCGAAGAGCTGGCGCTTTGCACCAAGATGGACGAATTCGCCGATCTGGTCGCGCTTGCCGCGCGCGAGCGCGCCCCATTCAAGCTGACGCATTATGCGCAGGAACTCGCCAGTGCGTTCCATGTGTTCTATACGAATTGCCGCGTGCTCGATGAGGAGCCCGAGGTCCGCTTCTCGCGCCTCGCGTTGATAGATGCCGTGCGCATCGTGTTGGCGCTTACGCTCAAGCTCTTGGGAGTGAGCGCGCCGACCAAGATGTAGGGACGGATCTAGACCGTACCCTCCAAGTCGAGCATCATCAACATCACGTTGCTGTGCAGATACTTCGCGTAGCGCGGGCTTATGCGCTCTTCTTCGCGCATGGCGCGGATGGCATCTAATTCCAGCTCATATGCGACGCGTTGCATCTCGAGCGTCTTGCTGCGCGTTTTCGCAGGAGACGGGAGGGTCGATTCGTTCTGCGCCGCGCGCAATCTGTTGATCGACCGCTGGTAGAGGAGCCACAGCGCGCTCGCATCCTCCGTGGGCGCCTCGCTCTCGGAGATGTTCGCATGCAAGCGTCTGGCCGTATGCGATTGCGCATCGATTTTGAGCTGCAAAAGCTCTTCCTCCTCGTCGGTGTTCTTGATGATCGTGTAGCGCGAGATGATGTTGCGCATCCATGCGATGGGTCGGAACAGCGATGTGGAGAGCTGGATGTTCACGAGTTTGCTCTTATCGATGCGCTCTAAGCGCTTCTCGGTGCGTCCCAGCTCGGAGAGGTACTTATAACCGACCTTAGGGCTCACCGTGCCATCCTGTATCGCCTGCGCGACGTACTCCTTCTGCCAGCCGATTGCGCGCATGCGGTCCTCGAGGTCCACATCATCGTCGATGTCGTGGGTCTCCTTCACGCGGGCAATGCGCTTGTTGTACTGATGGACGACGCTTTGGACGGCGCGACGGTTCTGGGGCGTTTGGCGTGCGGTGAGCTCCTCGATGACCGACCTGAGGATATCGATGTGCGCCTCGATGTCCTGCTCATGTTCGATAATGTCATCCTCGGTCGTATCCTTCTTGATGGCGAACAGCGGCAGCACGAAATTCGAGAGCAACAGCGTGACCAAGATGACGCCGCAGGCGAGGAATATGATCAGCTCGCGCTGCGGGAAAAGCTGCTCTGCGGTTATGTACATGGGGATCGTGAACGCGATGGCGAGCGTGACGGCACCCTTCGAACCTCCGAGCGTCATAATGAGCGCGCTTCTCAAGTTCTCCTTGTTCATCTTCTTCTGGTCATCGTCGCGCAAAACCCCGATGCCCTCCATCGCGAGGATCCATAAGAAACGGAAGAGCACGACGGCGAAGGTGATGGCGATGACGTATCCGAACAGCTCGAGGTTGCCGATGCTCACATCGTCCCATGTGCTCTGCATGGCCTTCGGCAGCTGCGTGCCGAGCAAGACGAACACGATGCCGTTGAGCGTGAAGCTCACGGTTTTCCATACGCTTGCGGAAACGATGTTCGTGCGCGAGTACGCAGGGCCGATGTCGTGCTTGGTCGCGGAGAATGTGAGACCTGCTGCGACGACGGCGATGATGCCGCTTGCGGAGAAAGCCTCGGCAGCGAGGTAGACGGCGAATGGCAAGAACACGTCGATGAGCACATGGAACGTGGTGTTATCGAGACCGAGGCTTCGCACCCATTTGACGATGAGGTTGGCTGCGAAACCGAGCACGATGCCGATCGCCAAACCGCCGAAGAAGCTCACACAGAACGTGAGGCTCGCATCGGCGATCGAGAAGGTGCCGGTCACGACCGCAGCGACCGCGAACTGGAATGCGACGATGCCGGATGCGTCGTTGATGAGCGATTCGCCTTTGAGAATGCTGCGCTGGCGCTTGCCGATGTCGATATCCTTAGGCAGCGCTGCGACCGCCACGGCATCGGTGGGGCCGAGCGTCGCGCCCAAGGCGAACGCGGCGGCAAGCGGGATCGACGGGATGAGCAGATGCACGATGCCGCCCACGACGAAGGTGGAGATGAATACCAAAACGATGGCTAAGGCGAGCACGGGGGCTTTGTTCTTCCAAAGCTCGATGCGGTTCGCACGCCGTGCTTCATCATAGAGAAGCGGTGCTATGAACAGAACCAAGAAGAGCTCGGGGTCGAGCGATGGGCTGATGGGCGCGATGGCGAACACCGCGATCAACAGGCCCAAGATGATCTGGATGAGCGGGGAGTAGACCTTGGGAATGAGCTGGTCGACGATAGAAGACACCAATACCGCTATGAAATACAGCAATATGAGCTCGAGAGCTTCCAAAGGCGATCTCCTAGATTGATGGGGGATTGGTCTATCTAAGTATAATGCGCGCGCTGCGCTAAAGCGTTCTCGCGGCGCAATATCCATCACAAAAGCATGACGCATGCGTAGCGTGCATGCGCGGTCATCTGATGTTTTTCACGTGGTGGGTGCGCACACCTCTTGCAATAACGCTATGATACGCATCGAGAAACACGCAAGCGTATGTTAGAGGTGATCGTCATGCTCGAATTCTTCAACAATCTACGTATCAGGTATTCGGAATTCATGGTGGGGCGCTACGGCATGGATAAGCTGAATTGGGCGCTTCTCGTTGCCGCGATCGTCGTACACGTCATCTATCGGATCTTCGGCTTCTTCGTCATCCGTGTGATCTGCTGGGTCTTGCTCATCGTCATGATCGTGCGCTTCATTTCGCGTGACCATGGTTCCCGCACGAAGGAGAACATCTGGTGGGAAGGCAAGTCGAAGGAGATCACGGCGGCCATCGCATCGGCTGACCGTTCCTGGCGCGATCGCGATACCACGCTGTATTTCAACTGCGAAGGCTGCAAGACGAAGCTTTCCGTGCCGCGTGGCAAGGGCAAAGTGCGCGTCGTTTGCCCGAACTGCGGGCAAGAGATGTTCAAGAACACCTAAGCCGCCCTTTCCTCATGAAAGCGTAAGAGGGGTGCGTGAGACGTGTTCGGAATAGCGATTGCGAATGCGGAGCAGCTGTCTGAAGACGAAAAGCAGCGCTACCGGAGCTTCTATTGCGGCGTATGCCATGCGCTGAAGAACCGTTACGGACAGCTTTCCCGTGCTGCGTTGACCTACGACTTGGCGTTTCTGGCCATCGTTCTGGGCTCGCTGTTCGAGCCCGATGAAACCGAGAAGACCGCCCGATGCATCGTGCATCCCACGAAGGATCACACATACATCGAGGGAGGCTTTGTCGATTATGCGGCGGCCATGACCGTAGCGCTCGCATTCCACAAGTGCCTCGATGATTGGGTGGATGACGGATCGGTTCCGCAGCTTGCCTTTAGCGCGGCGCTGCGCCGCGAGTACCGTCGCGTGCGCAAGGAATACCCGATGCAATGCTCGGCCATCGAGGAGAACCTCTCCGCCATCAGCGCTATCGAGCGCGATGCGATGCAGCGTTTCCGTGAAGCGAAGACGGAGGAGGAGAAACGCGAGGCTTTCTTCAGTAAGGCGGATGAGGCGGCGAATCGGTTCGGCGCGATCATGGCGGCGGTGTTTTCAGCCCAGCCGGTCGTGTGGGAAGAGGAGCTTAACGCATTCAGCGTGCACTTCGGGCGCTTCATCTATTTCGCAGATGCGGCGTTCGACCGCGAAGAGGATGAGAAGCGCGGTGCGTACAATCCCTTCGTGTACGTGGATATGAGCGACGAGGAGATCAGCGACCTATTGTTCTCGATCATAGGACAGGCCGCATGCGCCTTCGAGAAGCTCCCACTAGAGCGGGATCTGCACCTGATGAGAAGCGTCGTGTATTCGGGCGTGTGGCAAAAACTTACTGCCAAGCAGCTCGAAAAGGAGAAGAAACTGGCCAAGCAGCAACAAGAGCAGCTTGAAGCGCAGCAATCGTGCGATGATGATGTACGCGCTGAGGGGCGCGCGATAAACAAGACGGAGTGAGCATGAACAAATCACCGTATGAAATACTAGGGGTAAGCCCGAGTGCGTCTGCGGACGAGATCAAGAAGGCGTATCGCAAGAAGGCCCGCGAGAATCATCCGGACCTCAATCCGAATGATCCTAAGGCCGCCGAGCGCATGAACGAGATCAACGAGGCGTACGACCGCATCACGAACCCGGAGAAATACCGCCGTCAGGATGCCTATACGGCTGCCCGTAATCAGCAGACGTATCCAGGTGCGGGCCCGAACGCCGGTCGTCCGGGTGCTGGGCAGACCTACACGTATACCTATACGCCAGGCGGGCGCCAGTACACGAGCCAGGCGGGACCAAACGGATGGGGCGCTGGCGGATTCGGCTTCGATTGGTCGGACTTCTTCGAAGCCGCCGCGAATGCGCAGAACGCGCAGAACGCCGCCGTTTCGGGGCCCATACACCTCCAGGCGACGGCAAGCGATCCCCAAGTCATCAGGCATGCCATCGAGCTCATCGCCAAGAAACAATACGCGCAGGCGGTTTCTGAGCTCAACAACGTTCCGAGCACGGGCAGGAACGCCCGCTGGTACTACATCATCGCGGTTGCGAACCACGGTGCCGGCAATACCATGCTGGCGCTCGACCAGATCCGTCGCGCATGCACCATGGAGCCGAACAACGTGGAGTACCAGCGCACGTTCATGAAGTTCCAGTCCGCGGGACGCAACTACCAAACCCAGGCGAAGCAGCAGGGATATCAACCAGGCTATATGAATCCGTCGTCTTCGTGCTGCAGCTGCCTTGCGCTCAATATGCTGTGCAATCCATTCTGCTGCATTCCGTGCTAGGGCGCACATCTCGATCGTTTTAAAGGAGCCGCATCGCATATCCGAACTCGCGCGATCGGCAAAATGAGGAGGTACCCATGAGTTTGGCAATCGGCATCGATTTGGGAACGACCAACAGCTGCGTCGCAACCGTGGAAGGCGGGAAGCCCTCCATCATCGTGAATGCGGAGGGCTCGCGCACCACGCCGAGCGTCGTCGCGTTCACGAAGGACGGCCAGCGCCTGGTGGGTTCGGTGGCGGTCAGGCAAAGCGCCATCAATCCCAATCGCACGTTCTATTCGATCAAGCGCCACATGGGAAGCAATTGGCGTGCGAAGGTCGATGGCAAGAAGTACACCCCGCAAGAGATTTCCGCGATGATTCTGCGCAAGCTGCGTCAGGATGCCGAGCGCTTCTTGGGGACGACGGTGAAGGATGCGGTCATCACCGTGCCGGCGTATTTCGATGACGTGCAACGTCAGGCGACGAAGGATGCCGGGACGATCGCGGGGCTCAATGTGCTCCGCATCATCAACGAACCGACTGCCGCCGCGCTCGCGTATGGCTTGGACAACGGGCAGCAGCAGAAGGTCATGGTATACGATCTGGGCGGCGGCACGTTCGACGTCTCCATCATCGAGATCGGCGGCGGGGTCATCGAAGTGCTCGCTACCTCGGGCGATAACCATCTCGGCGGCGACGATTTCGACAGCAGGGTCGCCGAGCATCTGGCGAGCGAGTTCGCCAAGCAGACGGGTGTGGATGTCCGTAAGGATCCTACCGCTTGGCTGCGCGTGCGCGAAGCGGCGCAAGCTGCCAAGTGCGAGCTCTCGTCGATGGAGACGACGCAGGTCAACCTGCCGTTTCTTGCTTCGAATGCCTCAGGTCCGCTGCATCTCGACATCAAGCTCACACGTGCCCAGTTCAATGCGCTCACGCATGATCTGGTCGAGCGTACTACCGCGCCGGTCGAGCGTGCGCTATACGATGCGGGCATCGCCGCAAGCGAGCTCGGTCAGGTTCTGCTTGTAGGCGGATCCACGCGCATTCCCGCGGTTCAAGAGCATGTCAAGCGACTCACAGGTAAGAACCCGTCGCTTTCGATCAACCCCGATGAATGCGTCGCCCAGGGCGCTGCCATCCAGGCGGACACGCTCTCTTCCACGCAGAACGCCCTCGCGGTGAGCGGCAAGGAGATCCTGTTGCTCGACGTGACGCCGATGAGCTTCGCCGTCGAGGTGTTCGGAGGGGGAGCGGCACGCATCATCGAGCGCAATACGACGCTGCCCGCGCATTACGCGCAGGAATTCACGACGGCGGCTCCGTATCAGACGAATGTCGAGATCAACGTGTTGCAGGGCGAGGACCCGCTCGCGTGCAACAACAAGAGGATCGGCACCTTCATTTTGCAGGGCATCAAGCGAGCACCTGCGGGCGTGCCGCGTATCGAGGTGGCCTTCGATATCGATACGAATGGCATCTTATGCGTGACGGCACGCGATCTCGATACGGGTGCAGTTCAGTCTGTCGTGATCACGAATAGCGAGCGCATGACCGATCGTGAGCTCTCGCTTGCCATCCGCGATGCCGAGAACTACGAGCGCAGGCACAGGTAGGGTTTTAGTCCTACGTGTAAAGCAATCCCTCTTCGCCATCGATGATGAAAGCCGCGTGGCTCGCCTGCGGCGTTGTCTTCGCTGCCTTCTCGGCTGCTTGCTCATCGAGCGATGCGCCGCAGCTGTAGATGCCTATGGCAAGTGCGATATCGAGTATGACGAGGATGATGATGCAGATGATGAGCGGACGTTTGCTCTCGCTTGCCTGATTCATCTGCGTTGCACGCTGACGTCGATTGGCGGAAGAGGTATGTGCCGAGCGCCCGTTTTCGCGAGAGGGGCGCGAATCGGCATCTGCGTGCCTCCGATTTCCAGAGCGGCCAGACGTTTGTCTCGAAACGTATCTCGAATGATCGCGATAATCATCGATGCTCTCACGAGACGAAGTACGGGTACGTCTCGTGAGAAAGGCATCTTCGGCCGTTCGCGAAGACGATGCGCGTCTCTGTCGGGTGTAAGGCTCGAAGGAATCCTCACACGGATCATCGTAGCGCGATGTGCGCGCCGTGCGGCGCGATGAAGCGGATGCGGGTCTACGCTGGTCGTTATATGGGTATGAGTCTCTCATCGATCGTGCGTGAAAAATGAATCGAAGCGTGCAAATGCGTAGAGTATGGTAGCTCGAAACGTGCTATGCGCGCAACGACCCGAAGGCTTAATCCATACCGTGGGCACACATGCAGAAAAAGAAAAACCTCCCGAAAGGGAGGTGGTGGTTTTAGATGGTGGACCGTCGGGGACTCGAACCCCGGACCTTGGGATTAAGAGTCCCCTGCTCTACCAACTAAGCTAACGGTCCATACAAGCTCTTTAAAAGTGCTGCGCTATTGTAAAGCAAGCATTTGGCAAACGCAAGCGCAAAGCGCGCGATGGGGTGGGTGAAGGGACTCGAACCCTCGATCTCCAGAGCCACAATCTGGCGCCTTAGCCAACTAGGCCACACCCACCATAGCGCAACGATGAAGTATACGGATTAATCATTTGACGTGCAAGTCTTAATCTGCGAATAGCGGAAATCTCTGACCGTGGACATCATAAGCTCAACGTGTCGGCGCGTGCGCTCGAAGCTGTGCTACAATACCTCTGCTCATGGTCTATGTGCGGGCGTGGCGGAATGGCAGACGCGACGGTTTTAGGTGCCGTTGCCGCAAGGCGTGAAGGTTCAAGTCCTTTCGCCCGCACCATATTTCAAAAAGACCTTGCATTTCGCATTTCTCCTGCTACAATAGACAGGCTGTTAACTCAAGAGAGGGTAACCTCCACCTGGTTCGGCGCGTATGCAGCTGATGGGTCACGCGAATATCCGGCTTTATGCCTTACGTGTGCCCGCTTGCATCGCTCGCGGGTTTTTTGTTGCAGCGTAACGTGAGAAAGAAAGGACGGTGAGCGCAATAGCAGCTCAAGAACCACGGCTTAACGAGCAGATCACCCTGAAGGAATGCCGCCTGATCAGTTACGACGGCACGCAGATGGGAATCGTATCGCTTGCTGAGGCACAGCGCGCGGCCGATAACGAAGGCCTCGACCTTGTAGAGATCGCGCCGAATGCTGATCCGCCAGTGTGCCGCATCATGGACTACGGAAAGTTCAAGTACGACCAGACGATCAAAGCCAAGCAGGCTCGCAAGAACCAGAGCAAGATCGAGACGAAGGAAATGAAGTTCCGCCCCAAGATCGACGTGGGGGATTACACCACCAAGAAGAAGCATGTGCTGCGTTTCTTGGATGCGGGTAACAAAGTCAAGATCACCATCATGTTCCGCGGTCGCGAGATGGCCCATCCGGAACAGGGCCTTCAGATCCTGGAGCGCCTGGCTGAAGATTTGAAGGATGTCGCGGCGATTGAGTCGCAGCCCAAGATGGAGGGCCGCAACATGCACATGCTCATCGCTCCTTTGACCTCGGCGGCAAAGAAAAAGAAGAAAGCAAAGGCAGAGGCTAAGGCGAACGCCGAGGCAGAGCCTGAAAAAGAAGGAAAGGACGAATAAATGCCTAAGATGAAAACCCATCGCGGTTCCGCAAAGCGTTTCCGCGTTACCGGATCCGGCAAGATCATGCGTGCGAAGGCCTACAAGAGCCACATCCTGACTAAGAAGAGCCCGAAGCGTAAGCGCAACTTCCGCCATGAAACCGAAGTCGCCACGGCCGATTACAAGGTAATCGCCCGCAACCTTGGCCTTCGCTAATCGATAGGAGTGATGAACAATGGCACGTATCAAACGTTCCCTGAACGCCCGTAAGAAGCGTCGTACCGTCTTAAAGCAAGCTCGTGGTTACTACGGAGCGAAGTCCCGTTCCTATCGCAACGCCAAGCAGCAGGTCATGAAGTCGATGCAGTACATGTATCGCGACCGCCGCAACAAGAAGCGCGAGATCCGTCGTCTGTGGATCACCCGCATCAATGCCGCTGCCCGCATCAATGGCATTTCCTATTCCCGTTTCATGAACGGCTTGAAGAAGGCTGGCGTCGTGCTCGACCGCAAGGTTCTCGCCGACATGGCCGTCACCGACGCGCAGGCATTCGCCGCGTTGGCCGAAATCGCCAAGAAGGCCCTGTAAGATATAACTCAGAGCATCTACTTGCCACATCAAAAAAACGCCTCTTCGGGGGCGTTGTTCTTTTCCTGGTTGATGTTTGAGCGCGGGATGTTTATTCGAAGTTGATGAAATCGTCCTCGCCATCTTCGTCGTCGTACTCTTCGTCGTTGCACAAATCGTCGACGCCGATGAGTTCGTCCGTGAGGTACTGGTCGAGAACACGGCGGGCTTCGCCTTTGGCGTTGGCGATGACATCGATATCTTTCGCGCAGAACAGTTCGGCAACGGAGGCGTCGATCGCCCCGACGATGAGGACGCGAACGCCGATGTCGTACAGGGTGTCAGCGATTTCGCGGTAGTTGACGCCAGGGGAAGGCATATTCTGGCCGTCAACGATGACACCGTGATCGACCGTGTAGCACATGTAGCTTTCGCAATACTCGTAACGAGGTGCGACATGAAGTCCCTCGCACGCAATAGCGATCCGCATGTATTCCCCCTTCGCTTTCCCTCGAGCAGCCTGTGAATGAAAATGCCTGTCGATTAGGAAAAACATGTAGCTGGCAATGTGATCGGCGCTCCGCATATTGCCAGTCCATCCGTGATTACGATATATCTTTGCTTCCACGTGGGATGAACCTCTCGACAAACGGAGACTTACATGCAATCGTGCGGTGAACAGCGGTTTTAAGCGGCATAAAAGCGCTGGCGAGCGGTTTTTGGCATCAAAAAAGCCAAGGTCGATGTGCCTTGGCTCAGTGCTGTTGGTAGCCCTGACCGGGTTCGAACCGGCGACCTCCGCCTTGAAGGGGCGGCGTCCTAAACCGCTAGACGACAGGGCCAAAATATGCTGCTGCAATCGCAGTTCGCTTATTATCCCAAACGCATTGTTGCAATGCAAGGTTTTTATTTGTTCTAGGCGAGGAGCTCGCTCGCCGCTTCTTTCAGGCTGGCAAGCGTATGCGCGCTTTCCTCCTCCGTCGCGCCTTTCGCGAACACATACACCTTGATTTTCGGCTCGGTGCCGCTTGGGCGGATGATGAGCTTGCTTTGGCCCTCGAGCGCATATTCGAGGACGTTCGCGCTTGGAAGGATCTGCCTTGCCGCATCGCCTAAGCCGCCCATGATCGGCATCTCGATGCCCGGTTCATAGTCGACCGAGTTCTCGACTGCGAGGTTCGCGATGCGCGTTGGACGTTCGGCGCGAAGCCGGGTGAGCACATCGGCCATGCGCTCGACGCCATCGCTGCCCGTAAATCCGAACGAGACGACTGCGTTTTTGTAATAGCCGTACTTCTCGTAGAGCGCATCGAGCGCGTCTTTAAGGTCCATGCCCTTCGCGCGATACCAACGCGCCATCTCGCAGATGAGCATCGAGGTGACGACGGCATCCTTGTCGCGCACGTGCGTTCCGGCAAGGTATCCGTAGCTCTCCTCGAAGCCGAACGCGTAGCGGTCGGCTTGCCCGGCCGCTTCGAGGTAGCCGATCTGCTCGCCGATGTACTTGAAGCCCGTGAGCGTACGGCGAAGCTCGAAGCCGCGGTCTCGGCACAGCTCATCGAGCATCGTCGAGCTCACGATGGTCGAGATGACGACCTTCCTTGTAAGATCGCAGCCTTTCTCGGCGAGCATCGTGCAGATGTAATCGGTCAGAAGGATGCCCGTCTCATTGCCCGTGAGCAGAACAGGCTCGCCATCTTTGACGACTGCGATACCGACACGGTCGGCATCGGGGTCGGTGGCGAGGAGCAGGTCGGCTTGTTTCTCTGCCGCGAGCGCCAGTCCACGTTCAAGTGCCTCGCGCACTTCCGGATTCGGGTAGGGGCAGGTGGGGAAGTCGCCGTCGGGAATCGCCTGCTCAGGTTCGATGATCAGATCGGAAACGCCGATGCGCTCAAGAATCTTCGTGACGCATTCGAGGCCCGTGCCATGGAGCGGGGTATAGACGACCGAAAGCGGGCCCTTTTCGCTTGAAAGCGAAGCCTGCTCGCAGGAGTCGATGAATCGCTCGATCGTATCATCGCCGATCCAGGAGATGAGATCGCGCTCTATGCCTTCCTCGAAATCCATGCAGGTGACGTCATCGAATATGTCGACGCATCCGATCTCTGCCTGGATGTCCTTTGCGGCCTGCGTCGTGATCTGGCACCCATCGGGGCCGTAGACCTTGTAGCCGTTGTATTCGGCGCGATTATGCGATGCGGTCATGCAGATGCCTGCCGAGCAGTTCAAGTCGCGTACGGCGAAGCTTAAGGCAGGAGTCGGCTCGATGCGGGGGTAGAGGAGCGCCTTCACGCCGTTCGCGGCGAGCACGCCAGCGGAGATCTTGCAGAACTCTTCGCCCATGTTGCGGCTGTCGCGGGCGATAGCTACGCTCGGATGCTCGAAGGTGCGGTTCAGATAGTTGGCGAGGCCTTGGGTTGCTTGAGCAACCGTGTAGATATTCATGCGATTCGAACCAGCGCCGATGATGCCGCGCAAGCCGGCGGTTCCGAATTCCAAATCGCGGTTGAACGCATCGGCGAGCGCTTCCTCATCACGTTCGAGGATCTCGAATTGGTGCGGGTCGATTTCGGCTGCGCGGTTCTTCCAGCGTTTAAGTGCTGCACGGATATCCATCATCGCTATCAAACCTTTCGTTTACAGCTAAGGCGCTATGTCGTTGGTTCCGCTCCCACTTTGGCGGAATCGGCGGTCGCGCATTAGGTGCATAAGACATTCCTTAACCCATTATAGTCGCTTACCGCGCCTCATGCGGGATCCTTAGCCTAGCGCGACATCGAGCACCATCATCAGGCTGAAACCGACCGCGAACATGATGACGCCGATATCCGTGTGCTTTCCAGCACTCATCTCGGGAACGAGCTCCTCGACCACGACATACAGCATCGCACCTGCGGCGAACGAGAGCAGGTAGGGCATCGCTGGGACGATCATGCTTGCCGCAAGGACGGTCACCGCGCCGAAGATGGGCTCAACCGCTCCCGAGAAAGCGCCTAAGGTAAAAGCGCGTCCTTTGGTCTTTCCTTCCGCATGCAAGGGCATGGAGACGATGGCACCTTCGGGAAAGTTCTGGATGGCGATGCCTATAGCCAAAGCCAATGCGCCTCCGGCGGTGATGTCGCCATAACCGCTTAAAAGACCCGCGTACACTACGCCGACCGCCATGCCTTCGGGAATGTTATGCAAGGTCACCGCGAGAACCATCATCGTCGAGCGTGCGAGTCTGCTTTTCGGGCCCTCTTGCTGATTGATGGTTCGATGGAAGTGGGGGATGACGTGATCGAGTAGCAGAAGGAACAGGATGCCGAGCCAAAAACCGATGAATGCGGGCATAAACGCCCAGCTTCCTTTTTCGGAGGACTGTTCGATCGCGGGTATGAGAAGGCTCCAAATCGAGGCGGCGACCATAACGCCTGCCGCGAAACCCGAAAGCGCCCGTTGAACGGCGCGCGAGAGCTCTCTGCGCATGAAGAACACGCATGCGGAACCGGCAACCGTTCCTGCAAAGGGAATCAATAGCCCTATGATGACTGCTTCCATGTGCTGCTACCCATCTTCCATATTTGTTAGTATAAGCTAACAAAGAGTGTAGCATTGTCGGATACGCGGGAAAATACCCTATTGTAAGGAAGAGCCTGTTTGGGTCGGTGATGCGTGCTAGCGCAAAAGCGAGTCGCTATTGACGGGGAAGCAGAAGTACGTGTCAGGATAAGGCTCGTCCTTCAGCGTGAAATGCCACCATTCGTTTGCTATCGGCATGAATCCATGGGCCATCATCGCATCGCGCAACAGCCAACGATTCGCGTACTGCTCGACGGTGACCTCAGTATAGGTCGGATAACTCGATTTCCCGAAATAATCGAAGTTGCCGCCCATATCCACCTCCTTGTTCGATTTCATGTCGAACAAGGTCAAGTCGATGGTGCTGCCGCGGCTATGCGACGAAAGCGTTGCGATGTAGCCTTCCGGGAAGAGAACGCCCTTCTCGAGCTCGGGGAAGAAGTACTCCTTCATACGCGCATCGTCTGTGCTCATCGCCCATCGCGCGAAATGCATGACGGCTTGCTGCGGGCGATAGGCGTCGAATACCTTCAGACGATATCCTTGCTCGATAACCTCATCGCTGACTTCCTTAAGGGCTTCTGCTGCTTCTTTGGTCATGAACGCAAGCGGCTCCTCGTAGCCATCGATGCGTTCGCCCACGAAGTTGAAGGTGGAGAAATAGCGGATCTCGAGAAGCGCGTCCGGGACGATATCGCTCACGGATACGAAGCCCGATGCATCGTTCGAAGGATGGATGCCGTTGCTTTCAAGAACGTCCGCGAGATATCTCTCGACATCCGTCGGTGTTCCATCATGGTCGAACGCGTGGGTATCTGCCATCGTTTATCCATCCTCCTCAATCGTCTCGACAAGGAAGCTCACGGGGCGGAAGCCATCATTGCAAGAGACCATGGCGGAGTGGGGATCCTTCATCCAGCCATCGTAGAAATCTCCTCCGCCTTGCGCCAGCTCGGAAACGAACGGTTCCATGCTCTTCCAGCCGTCATCGCACATCCCTTCGGGACGCTGGCCTTCGCGTGCGATGAAAACCTGGCCGACTCTCATGGGGCAGGCATCTTCGATGGGGTTCTCGAACTGCTCCATGAGGTCTTGGTAACATGCCATCTTCATGACGGTGATTCGAACGTCTTTCATGATGCCGTCCCCATTACCGTTTATTTGCTCGCACGCACGAGCGAAACCACTGTTTCGACATGGTAGGTCTGCGGGAACATATCGACAGGCGTGACACGTTTCGGTTGATACCCCGTCTTCCCGAAACGTTCGATGTCGCGTGCGAGCGTTGCGGGGTTGCAGCTGACATAGACGATGGTTCTCGGCTTCGCCTTGGCGATCGTCTTGATCATCGATTGCGCAAGGCCCGAACGGGGCGGGTCGACGACGAGCGCATCGAGTGTGCCGAGCGAGGAAAGCTCTTTGGCGGCATCTCCGCAGACCGCGTCGACGAATACGCCGTTTATCTCCGCATTGCGCCGAAGATCGGAAACCGAGCTCGATGCCGCCTCGACGGCAACCACATCGGCGCCAGCTTGCGCGAGGGGGATCGTAAACGTTCCGCCGCCTGCATACAGATCGGCGATATATGCGCCCTCGACATCGCTAAGCGAATCGAGCACGCGCGTGATGAGAACCTCGGCCTGGGCGGTGTTCACCTGGAAGAACGATGGCGCGCTCGTGAGGAAGCGTGCATCATGAAGCTCTTCTTCCCAGCATCCTTGTCCCGAAAGCCTTTCGACCTTCTTCACTTTGCGTGCCTTACCTGGATCGGCGAGCACACGCACGATGCTCGTGTATTTGCCGCTTTTCATAAGCGTGTTCGCCACGTGGGCGCGCGGGAAGGCGCTCGGAGGCGTCCATAGAGCGACTTCGGTGCTTTTGGTGCGCACGCTTGCGCGGATGCCTATGCGGAATATGCCGAGCGAATCTGCGCCGGATGCGAATCTCAGCGCTCCTTGCAGGGCCTTAGGGGTCTTCTCGATGTATTTGTTCGCAAGCGGGCAGCTTGCAATCGGGGTGAGGTCATGCGAGCCTTCGACGAACATGCCGAGCGTGAGCTTGCCCTGTTTATCGGTGCTCACGCCGAGCTCGAGCTTGTTGCGATAACCCCACTGCTTCTTGCTTGGCACGCACTCATCGACGATCTCGTTTACGTGCGCCGTATCCATCTTTCCGATGCGCACAAGCGCGTCGACGACGTTATCGCGCTTCGATGCGCATTGCGCCTCGTAGGAAAGATGCGCCCAAGGACATCCGCCGCATGATGCCGCGCAGACAGGGGAGTTTTGCGCGCGCTTCGCCGAGGGCTCAACGATCTCCTCGATACGCGCTATGGCGTAACTGGGCTTCTGTTCGATGATGCTCACCTTCGCAACATCGCCCGGTGCGCCTCCATCGATGAACAGGGTCTTGCCGTCTTGCGCCTTCGCGACGGCGGAAGGGCTGTATGCCATCCGCTCGATGCGTACCGTCTGCGTGTTCGTGGGCGATTCTTGCACGGCGCGTCCCCATCCTTTCTTTTTCTTATCTGCGCGAATCGTATAATAGCGTATAATCACGCATCGTGCCCTTGTAGCTCAGGGGATAGAGCGTCTGCCTCCGGAGCAGAAAGCCGCTGGTTCGAATCCAGTCAAGGGCACCATTTCTTCTTAATCCCGTGTATCTTTTTATGTGTGGCATGTATGTCCTAAACATGTTTTTTAACCATCTTCCACACATGCGTTACATGGATGTTGAGCGTTTTTTTCGATGAAACCACGTATTCCTGATAGACTATCGTACTAGTGTGTGCTAATGCGCCTTGATTCCGTATGGTTTCAGGGCGATAACGCACACGGAAGAGCTGGTCTGACAAGGAGGAGAACGAAGCTATGGCTTTATACACCCCGGCCTATAAGCCCAATGGCAACGAGATCGCCGTCTTCGATACGAGCAAGGGCACGATCCGCGTTCAGCTGATGGGCAAGGATGCTCCCGTCCATGTGGGAAATTTCGTCGAGCTCGCGACCAAGGGCTTCTATGATTCGATTAAATTCCATCGCTATGTCGGTGGTTTCGTCATCCAGGGCGGTGATCCGAATTCTAAGGAGCTGACACCTCAGCAGGTTGTCTCTCAGGTGCAATCCGGTTTCTCCCGTCTCGGAACGGGAGGTCCAGGCTATTGCATCAAGGAGGAGTACACCACGAATCCGAACAACGTGCACAACGACGGCACCTTGGCCATGGCCCGTTCCAGCAATCCTGATTCCGCTGGTTCCCAGTTTTACTTCTGCCTAGGAGCGCAACCGTTCCTGGATTCCGGATACACGGTGTTCGGTCAGACCATCGATGGCCTCGATGTCATCTGGAACCTGCGCGTCGGCGACACCATCAACCACATCACCATCGAGAATCTCAACGCGGAATAATCGACGCCTTCGGCTTGGACTGAGTGAGGTAACCACATGAATAACGAATTATTCGAACAAGCAAACCTAGCATACAAGGGCAAGGATTATCAAACTGCATTGCAGCTTTTCACGGCATGTTTGCAAGACCCCGAGCAGCCCGTCGCTCCTGGCGAGATCGGCCTTCTGTATCATCAGATCGGCAATTGCCTCATGAAGCTCGGCAATAGCACCGAGGCCATCAATGCATACACCCAGGCAACGATGGACGCCGATTATGCCGAGCTCGGCACCGTGAATTGCAATCTCGGCATGGCATATGCCGGGCTGCATGATTACGAGAACGCGGTTCCGTGCTTCGAGGCGGCCGTCGCCGACCCGAATTACACCACGCCGTACAAAGCGTATTCCGGTTTGGGCAATGCGCTCATCAAACTCGGCAAGTCCGCTGAGGCTGGCGCTGCGTTCCGCTCTGCCGCACTCGACGAGGGCAATCCCGATCCGACGAAGGCGCTTTTGAACCTCGGCGTATGCTTCATGGCGCTCGATCGTCCGAATGACGCGATCTTCTCATACGAGAGCGCCCTGCAGTTCAGGATGCAGCCTGCTACCCGCAATAAGATCTATGCGAGCCTCGGCCAGGCATATGCTTCCGCCGGTCAGATGCAGAAGGCCGTGAACGCCTTCGAGCATGCCCTGGCCGATAAGACCTATTTCCTGTCCGATTCCGCAAGCGTCGACTATCAGCGCGCCATCGGCGCCGTCGCGCAGGGCACCGCGACCGATATGGAGCCCATCACTCCGAGCATGGTCGCCCAAGCGACCCAGACGTCACCTGCCGATACGTCGGGTCTTGACATCGTCGATGAGAGCTATGACGCATACGGCTTCGACGTTCCCGCGGCTCAGGCCGACCAAGACCTCGGTCTTGTCGACTCCTTCGGCGAGGGTGCAGCGGCTACGGCAGATGCAGCAGGCGAGGGCATGACTCCCGTCGCAGTCGGTTCTGGCGACTTCTTCGCCGAACCTGTTGAGTGGGAAGAGCCCAAGAAGAAGCACACCGGCCTTAAGGTCGCCATCGTCATCCTCATCCTGTTGATCCTCGCCGCCGGCGGCGCGATCTTCGCCTACTCGCAAGGATACGGTTATCCCATGCAGGAGACCGTCGCGACCAAGCTGTTCGCCAACCCGACCGATAAGGACGTGTATGCTCCGGCAGTTACCGATTCGAAGATCTCCGAGTTGGCCGCATACATCGCCCCCGATAGCGCGATCACGATTGACGGCGTGGAGAAATCCATGTCCTCTTCGACGGTCTATGTCACCTCGAAGACCGCTGCAGGCGGTCCGATGAAGTATAAGGTCACCATGGTACGCGACAAGATCGGTTGGAAGGTCTCGAACGTCGAGTTGTTCTTCGCGAGCCAGTATTCCTCGAGCAGCACGCAAGATAAGTCCGCAACGGATACGAAGTCCGGCTCAACCGACGCAAGCTCGAAGGACGCGAAGGATTCCAATGCTTCTTCCGCTTCTACCGGCAACGGAGCGCAAGCGGATTCCGCTTCCTCGAACGGCAATGCCGCTAATGCAGGCAATGGCGCACAGGCCGACAGCAATAACAACGGCAATGCGCAAGGCGAGTCCTCGTCTTCCTCGGAGCCTCAATAATAGAACCACGCTGGCGCATCGTTATCGGTGCGCCATCATTTGAGTCACAACGATAAAGGAGAAAACGCATGGCACTGGAAAAGACCTATTCAATGATTAAGCCCGACGGCGTCCGCAACGGCCACATCGGCGAGATCATCGCACGTTTCGAGCGCGCAGGTTTGACCATCGAGCGCATGGAGCTCGGCATGGTCACGCTCGAGCAGGCAAAGGCGAATTACGCCGAGCACGAGGGCAAGCCTTTCTACGAGGGTCTTATCAAGTACGTCACGAGCGGTCCGGTCGTCAAGATGGTCATCTCCGGCGAGGGCGCCGTTAAGAAGTGCCGTTCGCTGATGGGCGCGACGAACCCCGCCGAGGCTGCCCCTGGCACGATCCGCGGCGATTTCGGTCTCGTGATGGACGAGAACGTCATCCACGGTTCCGATTCCGTTGAATCCGCCGAGCGCGAGATAGGCGTTTTCTTCGGCTAAGAGCAACAAGATGCTTCGAAGGGGTACGTAAAGTGCCCCTTACGTTGTATCAGGGTACTTGTGGGGCCTGTGGATTTTGACAAGAGATTAGGCCCCTATGTTACAATCACTAGTTGCAAATCGTTTATCGCAGAAGGAAGAAGCGCATGTCCTTATTGGATGCATTTCAAAATCTAACCGCAGGCTTCGGTAGCCAGGTGTCAACCGACATGGCTATCGACCTGGGTACGGCCAATACCCTGGTCGCCATCGCTGGCGAGGGTATCGTCGTCAATGAGCCTTCTGTCGTTGCAATCGAAAAGAGCACGAAGCGCGTCTTGGCCGTCGGTCACGAGGCCAAGAACATGATCAACCATACGCCCGATGCGTTCTCCGCAGAGCATCCGCTCCGCGATGGCGTCGTCGCCGATTACGATATCACCGAAGCCATGCTGTCCGCGTTCATCAACAAGGCCGTTGAGCGCAAGTATCCGTGGCAGGCGAAGCCCCGTATCGTCATCTGCATTCCGTGCGGT